>NZ_CAXSQB010000001.1:0-30374 GCF_964239415.1 Clostridium sp. ATCC BAA-442
AATGACCTCCTCCCGTCCCGTGGACGACGCCTTCGCCGCCAGCCCCGCCAGCAGCCCTACGTATTCCCCGTCCGGCAATTCCGACAGTTGCTTTAATGCCGCGGCAAAGGCACGCTCCCTCATTTCCTGCTCGGTACTGAGCCGTAAATTGCGCGCCGCTAAGATTGCAGCATGGGAGAGGCGTTCTTCCCGAAGGGCGGACTCCCTCTCGCTGCGCTCCAACAGGGCGGTGCTCTGAATATACGCCTGTTCTTGATAAGCGGAGAGACATTCCTTCGCTCTGGCCCTGGCTTGGGCCAAAATCCGATCTGCCTCAGTCTGTGCATCAGCGATAATCTGCGCTGTAATCGCTTGGATTCCGTTCATTTGCTCCCACCTTTCTCCCTCGTGCTGCTCCTTACAGGGCGTTCATCAGCAGCAATACAGAGGCCAGCAGGGACAGGATGGCGTAAAACTCCACGATACCGCATAGAATAATTCCCTTCGCCCAGTCGTCCGGCTTTTTGGCAACCACATTGATGGCGGCTGCGGCCACACGGCCCTGATAGAGCGCGGAGAGCCAGCCGCCGAGGGCCATGGGGACACAGGAAACAAAGATGGTCAGTCCGTCCGTCACGGAGAGGTCGGTAATGCCGCCGGAAAAAGCGCCCATGGTAAACAGCGCAAAGAACCATATAACCAAACCATACAGGCCCTGAGTACCGGGCAGAACTTGAAGAATCAGGCATTTGGAAAAGTGCTCAGGGGTTTCGCTTAAAACGCCGGTAGCCGCCTCGCCGACCATTCCAGTACCTCTGGCAGAGCCTACACAGCAAAGTCCTACCGCAAGAGCGGCACCCAGAAACGCCAGGCCAATACCGCCAAACTGCGCAATAAAGTCAGCCATATCAATCTTCCTCCTTGATATCTACATATTTAGTGTTGATGAGCAGCGGCCGGAAGGGCTTGCCGCCTTCTTTGTAGAACCGTCCAAAGAACTCCAGACATTGGAGCCGCAGATCGTGGACATAGCAGCCCAGCAGATTCAACATGAAGTTCAGCGCGTTTCCTACCAGGGAGATGATAACGAAGCCTGCCACCGAGCCGCTTACCTCACCCAGGGTATTAAAGACCTGCGCGATGACGCTGCCAGCCAGCATTAGCGCCATAAGGCGCGCGTAGGACAGGATATCACTGAAAAAGCCGGTGGCTCCATTGTATACCGTCCCAATTAAAGCAGTGAGCTTCCCGAAGCCTTTTGCATTCCGGGTTCCCCCGTAGAGCAGCATGAGAAGCCCAATCAAAAGGACAATGGGATATCCGCCCAAATTTCCGATGCCCACCACCGCCAGGGCCACCCCTGCCAAAATAATCCACCAAGTTCCTTCGTCCCACAGCGCATCAGTCCAGGTGCCCGCTTGTACCTTCCGCACAACACTGATGGCCATACCGGTCAGTACCTGCAGCAGCCCCAAGGCCAGAGAACCAATCAGGATAGCCAGCGTATCCGTAAGGGGAGTAAAGAGCGCGGGCAGAGCGGTAAAGGTTGTGTCCGGGCGGATCAGCTTCGCCAGACGGGGGAGAAAGTCACCCAAGAAGCTTCCGGTAAGCGCTCCCATCACAAACGTACTGATCCCGCACAGGATCAAAAGCCCGGCCATATGCTCCATCGTTCCGCTCGGCCGCAGCTTCCTGCGCATAAAAATGCCACCGGCGAGCATGAGAAGCCCGTAAGCCATATCGGCCATCATCATTCCAAAAAAGAAGATGAAAAAGGGAGCCATAAGCGGGTTGGGATCCACCCCGTCATAGGCGGGATAGACATACATGTCGGTGACCATATTGAGAGGGCGGGTGAGCCGGTTGTTTTTGAGCTTGACAGGCACCTGAGGGTATTCGTCCGGCTCCGGATCAGTGGCCTCCCAGGCGGCGGAGTACTGCGAGAGCAGATGCTCTACGTCGGAAAGCTGTTCCGCCGGAACCCAACCCTCCAGAAAAAACGTGGATGTAGAGGAGAGCAGTTTCTCTTTCGCCTCCATACGTTGGATATCCTGCGTCATGCGGTCTATGCAGATCTGAAGCGCGGTCTGGTGGCCGGCCTCCTGTGCCAGCCGAGCCCGGCATGCCTCTAGTTCCTGTGAAAGTATCCTCTGCCGATCCTCAATCTGATCGATGTTTGACCGGGCGGTCCCCTTCCAACCTCGAAAGCTTGTGGCGGTAAAGCCAAAGTTTTTTAAGGCATCCCGCGCGGCATCCCCTGCTTTTCGGTGAAAGAGTACCAGTACATATTGCAGCTCTCCGGCCCGGCCCGCCCATTGTACCTGGCAGAGCTCGGTCGTCTCGGCCAGGGCGGCCTCCACCGCCTGATGACTTGCCAGACCGGAGAGCGTCCCGAACAGCACTAATACATGTTTCGTAGAAACGGTATCCAGGGGAACGTCCAGCCCCAGCCAGGGCGTCAGGGCCTCTCTCTGCCCGATAAGCTTGTTCTGTTCAGCACAGATGCTGTCGCGCTTTTTTTCAAGCGCGGCAACGCGTTCGACCGTTTCCTCCGCCTCCAGAACTATCTGTCGGTCAAACAGTTCCCGCTCCGTAATTCGGGGCCGGGAGGGGAAGCGACCTTTTTTATTTGTAGGGGAACAGCGCTTCAGCCGCTCCAGCGTGGTGCGAAACTCGTCCATCCTGAGCTGTGCATTTGCCAGCGCCCCGTCGCTCTTTGCGGTAAAACCCTGCCAGCCTGGATCTGAACTTGGCTGTGTTGGCGCACGAAGTTCGACGCAGCCAAGATGCTGGAGTTTCCGAAGGAGTTCCTCACAGTCGGATGCCATGCCGAAGATACGCAGCCGTTTCATTTTGACAATAGACATGAGTCTCCCACAACCCTTCTGACAATAAGTGCGGCCGCGTCTGCAAGCCGTTCTTCCGCCTGCCTCCGCAGGTCGTCACAGGCGCGCCGGGCCTCCGTCATAATCGCGTCTGCACGAAGCTGCGCAGCTTGTTCCGCTTGTGTATCCTGTTCCCGCCTCTGCGCCTCCGCCTCACGGAGCGCCTGCTCCAGTGCGGCCTGCCCCTGCCGCTCCGCATCAGAGAGCAGTTTCTTTGCCTGCTCCACAGCCAGAGCTTGGTATTCTTTCGCCTTGTGTTCAGCCTCCTCGATTTGCTGAACCGCATTTTTCGTCATCATTTCCTCACCGCCTTCCTGCATCTGCATTCCGCACACCCGGCAGTTCTCGAGATATCAGTTGCAGCCTGCCGGGCAACTCCGAATGGGGCTGCCTGACAGGCTGCAAACTTTGGCACGTATCCTACCCGGGCAGCATAGTTCCGGTATCCAGATATCTCGTGTGCCAGGAGAGCGCCTGCTGGAGATTATGGGGAGTATGGCCCCCATATTTTGCGGCGTCCTTTAAGTATTCGCGCAGAAGCGGACGATATTGAGGGTGCGCACAGCGTTCCACGATCAGTTCCGCCCTTTGCCGCGGCGATTTCCAGCGCAGATCCGCCAGTCCCTGCTCCGTGACAATTACCTGCACATCGTGTTCCGTGTGGTCGATGTGGGAACACATGGGGACGATACAACTGATCGCCCCCTCTTTCGCCACCGAGGCTGTGGCAAAGATGGTCAGTCCCGCATTGCGTGCAAAGTCTCCGCTGCCGCCAATGCCGTTCATCATCTTATTTCCCATGATGTGAGTGGAGTTGACGTTGCCGTACAGATCACATTCAATGGGGGTATTCATGGAGATCAGCCCCAGGCGCCGGACCAGCTCCGGATTGTTGGCAATCTCCTGGGGGCGGATTACCAGCCGCTCCCGGAAGAAATCAATGTTTTCATAAAACAGTTCCAGCTTTTTCTGGGAGAGAGAAACCGCCGTAGTGGAGGCCCCTGCCATCTTTCCCTCCCAGATCAGCTCCAGCGCAGAGTCCTGTACGACTTCGGTATACATGCGCAGGCCGGTAAAGCCACTGCTTCCCAGACCGGCCAGTACAGCATTGGCCACGCTGCCCACGCCCGACTGGATGGGGGACAACGAGGCCGGCTGCCGGCCGGCTGCCACCTCCTCCTTCAGGAAAGAGATGATGTGCGCCCCGATAGCCGCACTGACCTCGTCCGGCTCTTTAAACACAGGACAGCCGCCCGGATCATTGGTCACAACGATGGCGGCAATCTTGCGGAAGTCACACGGAATTGCAGCGGTTCCGATGCGCTGTGTGGCATCCGTAAGCGGGATCGGCTCGTGTCCTACTCGGTAGATGTCATGCATGCCGTACAGCTCCAAGGGAAGAGCCTCATTGACCTCCAGAATAATCTGATCCGCCTGGTACAAGAAGCAGTCGGAAGCGCCCACTGCCGCAGACGGGATCACGCCATCCTCCGTGACAGCGGCACACTCCACCAAGGCAAAGTCAATATGCAGACCGCCTCGGTTAATAAACTCCGGCATATGGCTTAAATGCATATCGGAGTAGCCCACTTCGCCCGCATTGATGGCGTTGCGCATGGACTTGTTGCTCTGATAGGGATACCGCATGGACAGCAGACCCGCTCTGGTCAGCTCACCATCTAGGGCATCCCCTACTGAGGCTCCGGTCAGAATGGTCAAGTGGTCGGCCTTTTTCTGACGGGCCAGCTCGTGGGGCACCGCCTTGGGCTCGCCTACCAGGGTGAAGCCGGAGCAGCCAATCACACTTCCAGACTGGATCAGTGCCGCGGCCTCTTCCACGCTCTTGATCTTATCGCGCAGGGATGCAGCAATACGTTCCATATTTCACGCCTCCATACATTACGCCTTTCGGCTGGCCAGCGCGTCCAGGCGGCGATTGCGGAAATAGAGGCAGATGTCGATGGAAACCATGACGATGTTGAGGATGTAGAAATAGAATACATAGGTCAGGTTCTGGGTGACAATCTTGCCAATGATGGCGCTGACGTAGCCTGTCCAGATGAACACCTCAAAGAACAGGCTTTTCCCCTTGGCGGTGCGGGACTTTGCGGACTTATAGACAGACAGCGGCCAGGACAGGCCGAAGCAAATGACCATGATGAGCTCAAAAATCTCTCCCATTTGAATCACCAACGCCGGAAGCCGCCCAAAGGCGCTCCTGGCATCCTTTCTGATAGATTTGAGAGGGGGTTCTCTTCCTCAGGAGCGGCGCCGGACGGTCACTCGATGGACAGCAGCACGGCGCCGGACTTGACCTTGTCGCCGACGGAGACCAGTACGTCCTTGACAACTCCATCCTTTGGGCAGGGGATGGGCTGCTCCATTTTCATGGCCTCCATAGTGCCCAGGTTATCGCGGGCCTTTACGGTGTCGCCGGGCTTGACGTTGATGGCGACGATGGTGCCGGGGATGCGTGCTTTGATTTCCATAATAAGTTCCTCCCTTAATCAAATATCACTGTGCATCGTTTTTACACCATGCCTATGGTGGTGACGAAGATACCGGCGGCGATGGCGGAGGTGATGACGCCGGAGATATTGGCACCCATGGCCACCGGCAGGATGACGGCGAAGGGATTTTCATCCTGGGCGGCGTGCTGGGCCAGCTTGGCGGTGGTGGGCACGCAGGAAACGCCGGCGATGCCGATGGTGGGGTTAAAGTCCTCGCGCTTGGCTTTGTGCACCAAATACATGAGCCAGCCGCCCAGCAGGCCGCCCACCGCGGAGATAGCCAGGGCAAGAATCCCGATGACCAGAATAATGATCACAGTGGGATTGAGAATGGTGGAGGCCTCGCACAGCACCCCCAGGATCAGGCCCAGGAAGAAGGTGCCGAAATAGGAGAGGCCCTCCTCGAGCAGCTCCGTGTACTTGTTGATTTTGGCCTCCTTTACGGCCATGCCGATGAAGAAGGACAGCAGCAGGGGAGCGGCTACGGGCAGCAGCAGGCAGAGGACGGTACAGGTGATGATGATAAACAGGAATTTGGACTTTTGAGAGACCTCGGGAACCTCAACATACATGTCAATGCCGCGGTACTTTTTGGGCACCATCAGCTTGATGATGTAGGGATATCCGCCGTAAGTCAGGCTTAAGTACAGATATGCAATGATGGAGATGGGCACAAACAGCTCAGGAGCCATCATCAAAGAGGAAAAGAGTACCATGGGGCCATCCGCACCGCCGATCGTAGCCATAGCGGCAGACTGCTCCGGCGTCAGCCCAAAGGCCAGTACGCCCGCCGCCAGCGCGGCAAAGGTTCCCATTTCAGCGAAAATGGCGATAATCATGGAGCTCCAGGGCTTTGCCAGCAAAAAGCTGATCTCACTCCGTGCTCCGATGCCCATGAAGACCAGACAGGCAATCAGACCGTTGGAAAAGGTCAGATTATAGATTGGCTGGAGAAAATTGACCTGCATGGCATCCACAATGGCCGAAGCATCGGAGACAAGCGGGTCCAGCAGCAGATTGCCGACGGTTCCGGAAGTAAGGAACATCATGCCGCAGTTCACCGCCATCATGCCGATTCCCATCGGCACCATGATCAGCGGCTCCAGCGTCCGCTTGAACCCCAGGCAGGCCAAAACAAAGCCGAATACAATGAGGACAATACGGGCCACCGCGATTACGGGTTCCACCGCAAAGAAGGTTCCGATGCCGGGAAACAGCTGCATAAAGAACTCCATGTTACGGCTCCCCCTCTCCGTCGTCCGTCTGGCCCGGGCGGCTGGTCAGCTTGCTGATACCCACGATGATGGCCACCACCAGCAGGGAAATCACCGCCGTCAGACCGTAGGTCATGGCTGTGTATGGAATAATACCCATATCTCGTTTCAACTCCTTACAGCGGCATATTCCCCCGGGGATGGGGCTGCCGCTCCTTATTGATCAGCAGCTCCAGCGCCTCCAGCAGCCGCGCCCTGGTCTCCGAGGGGCGGATGACCAGATCCACGAAGCCGCGGGAGGCCGCCATATATGGCGTGGCAAACTGCTCGGAATAGAGCTGAATTTTTTCCCGGCGGGCCGCTTTCGGATCCTCCGCCGCCTGGATCTCTTTACGGAAGACCACGTTGGCCGCGCCGGCCGCGCCCATGACCGCAATCTCCGCGGTGGGCCAGGCGTATACAAAATCCGCGCCCAAATCCTTGGAGCACATGGCCAGATAGGAGCCGCCATAGGCCTTGCGCAGCACCACGGTCAGCTTGGGCACCTCCGCCACCGAGTAGACATAGAGCAGCTTGGCTCCGTGGCGGATGATGCCGGCGTGCTCTTGGTCGGCGCCGGGCAGGAAGCCCGGTACATCCACCAGGTTGATCAGCGGAATTCCGAAGGCATCGCAGAGCTGGATGAAGCGGGCGGCCTTGTCTGAAGCGTTGATGTCCAGGCTTCCGCCCATAGAAAAGGGCTGATTGGCAATTACGCCCACGCTGTGCCCGCCCAGGCGGCCGAAGCAGGTGATAATGTTGTCGGCATAATAGGGCTGCAACTCCATTACGCTGTCTTCATCTAAAAGGATGCGGACAACATCGTGCATGTCATAGGGCAGGGAGGAGTCGTCTGGAATCACCGTGTCCAGCAGAGGCTGTAATTCCTCATGCTCGGTAAAATTCATTAGGGGAGGCCGATCCCCTGCCTTGGAGGGGAGATAGCTGAGCAGGCATCGGACCGCTCCCAGGGCCTCCTCTTCGCTGCGCGCGGAAAGGTGTGCCACTCCAGACATAGTGGTATGGGTATCCGCTCCGCCCAGATCCTCCGCAGAGATCTCCTCGCCCGTGGTGGCCGCTACCACCGCGGGACCAGTGATAAACATCTGACTCTCCTTTTCCACCATGACAATCAGGTCCGTCAGGGCGGGGGAGTAGACCGCGCCGCCCGCGCAGGGACCCATGATGACGGAGATCTGCGGGATACGTCCGGAAGAGCAGGCGTTGCGGTAGAAAATCTGCCCATAGCCGGATAGGGCGTCCACCGCCTCCTGAATGCGGGCGCCGCCGGAGTCGCACAGGCCCACCACGGGGCAGCCCGCCTCCAGAGCCATGTCCATGATTTTGCAGATCTTGGCCGCGTGCATCTCGCCCAGAGACCCGCCCTGGGCGGTAAAGTCCTGAGCGTATACAAAAACCGTGCGCCCGTCGATCTTGCCGTAACCGGTAACCACGCCGTCGGCCGGGATGTCCTTATCCCCCATACCGAAGGCGGTACAGCGGTGGCGCACAAAGCGATCCACCTCTGTAAAAGTGCCGGTATCCATCAGCAATTCAATCCGTTCACGGGCCGTCCGCTTCCCCAGCGCGTGCTGCTTCTCCACCGCTTTAGGGCCGCCGCACCGCAGCACACGGGCCGAATGCGCGTCAAGCTGAGCCAGCTTTTCCGCCGTAGTCACTGTCCTCACTTCCTTTCACACAATTCCAGCAGGACACCGTGGGTGGCCTTGGGGTGGAGGAAGGCGATCCGGGCCCCGCCGGCGCCGTACCGCGGCGTCTGGTCAATGAGCCGGACGCCCTTTTCCTTCAGCTCCGCCAGGGCGGCGTCAATGTCGTCCACCCGGATGGCGATGTGCTGAATGCCCTCGCCGTTCTTCTCAATGAAGCGGGCGATGGGGCCCTCCGGGGAGGTACTCTCCAGCAGCTCCAGCTCACTGTCGCCGCAGGGCAGGAACGCAACAGTCACCTGCTGCTCCTGGACAACTTCCGTGCCCTTGCTGTGCAGGCCCAGCGTCTCCTCATACCACTTCACCGAAGCCGCCAGATCCTTGACCGCGATACCGACATGATCAACTCTTGTGCAATTCATAACCGGGACCTCCTCCACTGATTTGTGTTACAAATTTTTCCGCCCAACGATAGGGACTCTCTGTCCTGGACTGGAACCGCTCCAGGCTCTGAGCGAACATGGGGCTGTCCAGCAGGGGACGCAGCAGGCGCTGCTCGATGCCCTCCCGCACCAGGGTCAGAAGCTCGCTGCGCAGGCGCAAGGCGCGGCGGCGGGCCAGCTCTCCGTTCCCGTCCAGGAGGAGGTACTGGCGCTCCAGCTCCTCGCAGAGCTCCGTCACACCCGTGCCCTGAGAGGCCGAGACCAGGAGCACTGGCAGCGGGCGCTTCTCATCCTCTCCCAGCTCCAGCATGGCCCGCAGCTCATTGGCCGTTCGATCCGCGCCGGGCCGATCCGCCTTGTTGACCGCGAACAGGTCGCCGATCTCCAGAATACCGGCCTTAATGGCCTGCACATCGTCCCCCAATCCGGGGACATTCAGCACCAGCACCAGGTCGGCGATCTCCATGACCGCCACCTCGGACTGCCCTACGCCTACGGTTTCCAGCAAAATCAGGTCATAGCCGCAGGCGTCCAGTGCGTGGACCGCTCCCGCCGTGGCGGGCGACAGGCCGCCCAGCTGTCCCCGTGTGCCCATGGAGCGGATGAACACCCCAGTATCCAGGGTCAAATCCCCCATCCGCACCCGGTCGCCCAGGATGGCGCCGCCGGTAAAGGGACTCGTGGGATCCACCGCGATGATGCCAACGCGCAGGCCCCTGGCCCGCCAGCACTTGGTCAAGGCGTTGGTCAGCGTGCTCTTGCCCGCCCCCGGGGGACCGGTGATGCCAAAGATGCGGGCCCGCCCGGTGTGGGGCCAGAGTTGGGTGAGGACGGAGCGCGCCATTTTCCCACCCTGTTCGATGTGGCTGATCAGGCGGGCCACCGCGCGTTTATCACCCGTCCGGCCCCGCTCCAGCAGTGCTGCGAAGTCATCCGTCATCCCTGGTACCACAGTGATCCTGCAGGAACTTCACCGTCTCCGCAGTGGGTGTGCCAGGCGTAAAGACCTCGGACACACCGGCCTTTTTCAGCTCTGGAATATCATCTTCCGGGATGACGCCGCCGCCGAACACCAAAATACCGTCAGCCTCCTGCTCTTTCAGCAGCTCGATCACCCGTGGGAACAGATAGTTGTGGGCCCCGGAGAGCAGGGAGAGTCCTACCGCGTCCACGTCCTCGGACACAGCCGCCTCCACAATCTGCTCCGGTGTCTGGCGCAGGCCGGTGTAAATCACCTCAAAGCCGGCGTCACGCAGCGCCCGGGCCACTACCTTGGCTCCGCGGTCATGGCCGTCCAGGCCGGGCTTGGCAATCAGAACCCGGATCTTCTTTTCACTCATCTCAAAGCACCTCCATCGGACGGTATTCGCCGAACACCTTGCGCAGCTCGCCGCAGATTTCTCCTTCGGTGCAGTACACCCTGGCGCAGTCCAGAATATAGGGCATCAGGTTGTCGCTGCCCTCCGCCGCCGTGCGCAGGGCGTCCAGCCGCTGGCGCACCAGTACGTTGTCCCGGGCCGCCTTCATCTCCTGCAGCTTCTTGATCTGGTTGGCCGCCACCGAGGCGTCAATGTGCAGCAGCCCCTTGGCCGGCGGCTCCTCGATGGTGAACTTGTTGACGCCCACCACGATCTGCTCGCCGCTCTCCACCTGGCGCTGATACTGGTAAGAGCTCTCCGCGATCTCTCGCTGGATGTAGCCCTGCTCAATGGCCTTGACCGCTCCGCCCATGGCGTCGATCTTTTCGATGTACGCCTCGGCTGCGGCCTGGAGCTCGTCGGTCATGCGCTCCACATAGTAGCTGCCGCCCAGGGGATCAATGCTGTCAGCCACACCGCTTTCATAGGCAACAATCTGCTGGGTGCGCAGGGCGATCCGCACGGAGTCCTCCGTCGGGAGGGCCAGCGCCTCATCGCGGCTGTTGGTGTGCAGGGACTGGGTGCCCCCCAGCACAGCCGCCAATGTCTGGATGGCCACGCGCACAATGTTGTTGTCCGGCTGCTGTGCCGTAAGCGTGGAGCCGCCGGTCTGTGTGTGGAAGCGCAGCATCATGGAGCGGTCCTTTTTGGCATGGAAGCGCTCCTTCATGATTTTGGCCCACAGCCGGCGGGCCGCCCGGTATTTCGCGACCTCTTCCAGCAGATTGTTGTGTGCATTGAAGAAGAAGGAGAGCCGGCCGGCAAATTCGTCGATGTCCATCCCGGCCTCCAGCGCGGCCTCCACATAGGCGATGCCGTCGGCCAGGGTAAAGGCGATCTCCTGCGCCGCTGTGGAGCCGGCCTCCCGGATGTGGTAGCCGGAGATGGAAATGGTGTTCCACTTCGGCACGTTCTGGGAGCAGAATTCAAAGGTGTTCGTGATCAGACGCATGGAGGGCGCCGGTGGGAAAATGTATGTACCTCTGGCTGCGTACTCCTTGAGGATATCATTCTGGATAGTACCCTTGAGGGCGGAGGCCGGCACTCCCTGCTTCTCGGCGGCTGCAATATAGAAGGCCAGCAGAACTGCCGCGGGGGCGTTGATGGTCATGGAGGAGCTTACCTTGTCCAGGGGAATCCCCTGGAACAGCACCTCCATATCCGCCAGGGAGTCGATGGCCACTCCTACCTTACCTACCTCGCCATGGGCCATGGGGTCGTCCGAGTCATAGCCGATTTGCGTCGGGAGATCAAAGGCGATGGACAGGCCCGTCTGCCCCTGCTCCAACAGATAGCGGTACCGCTTGTTGGACTCCTCCGCTGTGGCAAAGCCGGCATACTGCCGCATCGTCCAGAAGCGCCCGCGGTACATGGTGGGCTGGATTCCGCGGGTAAAAGGATACTGCCCGGGGTAGCCAAGCCGCTCCTCATAGCCGCCTGCCGCATCCTCCGGCGTGTAAAGCCGTTCTACCGGGATGCCGCTGGTGGTTTCAAAGACGGTTCGTCTCTCCGGGCCCTTCGTCAGTGCTTTTGCGACGGTTTCTGCTTCCCACTGTTCTTTTCCACTCATTGCATACAACTCCTTCTGCTCTTCATTTTGCCCCTGTATTCCCACAAGCAAATTCCTTCAAACCCGGCTGTCCGTTTGTATACGGAGCAGATATGCCCTTTTACATAAATAAAAAGGTGGGGCATAAAGCTGACTTTATGCCCCACCTGGTGCTAAAATAAAGAAGCTTTCCAAGCTCCCAGATAATTCCGCAATCTTGGGCGGAAAAGAAAGATGTATTTCCCTGCTGTAATGCCTGACAACCCGGCTGTTTCTTTTGTTTTACCGGAGCTTCAAGATTGTGACCAGGCAGCCTTAACTATGAATAGTTAAGGTGGCTTTGCGTTCATTCTTCCCCCTATTTTGACCGGTGCAAAATCTCAACCTTTATAACCAAAATTTTTGCTTCATTACTTTTTTTGTTTGTAGAATATGCAGCATAGCTTTAACGGTCACGATTTCTCGCATTTAACTGCGTACCCAGCGCAAAAAGGTCTTGTGACAAATTCCCAACTGCCTGGCGGCCTCCCGCGCGGATAGAGTTCCTGACTGCCAGGACTGCTTTATTTGTTCAAATTTTTCCGGCCGCGTCTTGGGGGGTACGCCAAACCGTACCCCCCTCTCCTTCGCTGCCGCTATCCCCTCGGCCTGTCGTTGCTTAATAAATTCACGTTCCGTCTGAGCTACATAAGAGAGCAGTTGAAGCACAATGTCTGCAATCAGTGTACCGGTTAGATCTCGTGTGCTGCGGGTATCCAGCAGCGGCATGTCCAGTACGACAATAAAGACCTGCTTTTCCTTGGTCAGGAGACGCCACTGGTACAGAATTTCGTTGTAGTTTCGTCCCAGACGGTCAATGCTCTTTACCACAAATACATCGCCAGCCTGAAGCCGGAGCAGCAGCCTTTGATAGTTGGGGCGGTCGAAGTCCTTTCCGGACTGTCTGTCGCAGTAGATATCCCTGTCCCTGATGCCAAAGGCCCGCAGCGCAATAAGCTGGCGTTCTTCATTTTGATGTTTGGAGGATACGCGCGCGTAACCATATATTTTTCCTGATTGCATAGAGGACCTCCATCTTAAGTGATACTTTTTATTATAGGAGGCGCAGGCTTTGCAAAACAGTGGAAATACTTTCAACTAAATTTCGAACGGCCCTACCCAGTCTGAACAAATAATCGTCATTCTTCAGACTGGGGTGTTTTGCTATGCACAAGCATAACAAAATTGGCCATGCGCCTCTTACAGCGGCACGGCCATGGGATGACAGCGCGTGGGCCGGCGCCGTTTTTGCGCCGGCCCACGGACTGTTTATGACATGCAAACCATTGTTATTCTGGAGTTATGGGCTTCATCTAAACCAGATACAGAGGCTTTGGTCGGATGAAATAGAGGTGAAAAAGACGATTCTGTTTGCGGAACCCTGGCATCTGCTGAGTGTACTTAGATGAGGAGGGGGGGATTACCGGCAGGCAGGGCGGCAGATCCCCGCGGTACGGTTGCGGACTATCTCAGCAAGGGTTGGAGTGAGATAGAATCAGGGACCGAAAAATAAGAAACTAGGCAGTCAAAGCTGCCCCGGAGTTTCTTTCTTCAAATTACTCCACATGAAGTGGCATACTTCCCAATCGTCGTTACAGCCGAGGAGCAGCTTGCCTGGCGACTCTGTTGGACTGCGAAATCATAGAACATGTTCCGAAGCAAAAAAGACAGCGGTGCCCCTCTTGAATATCGTGTAACATCTCGCTCAGCAGCACAAGGGGTTCCGTGCCATGCAGAGCAGGAGGAGTGTGAAGCGCACATCCCACAGATGGAAACGGAACTGGAGGATCAGGAGGAAAACATTCAGGGAGTGGATCAGCTCTTGCAGGTCTTGGATCGTTACCTGAATATTCAAGAGTTGACGCCGGAAATTCTCCATGAGTTCGTGGAGCGCATCCTGGTGCATGAGCGTTCCGAAGGGCGGAAGAAAAAAGGATTGGGTCGATTTCTATTTTAACTGCATCGGCAACCTGGAGTAAAAATGCAGAGGGAGCACCTCAAGATACTCCCTCTGCTGAAAGATAAGAAAACATCTTTTCTTAAAGCCTGGGTTTTGCGGCGGGCGGATTATGCTATCGGCGGTAGGTGCGGGTGATGTGGGCCAGGCGGCCGGACACACTGGGGTTGAGGGCCTCCTGCCGTACCCGCCAGCTCCAGTTCCGGGGGCCGGCTGTGCCCGGGGTGTTGACCCGGGCGTCGCCACCCAGGCCCAGCAGATCCTGCATGGGGGCGATGGCCAGACGACAGGGGGACATCCACGCCCCGCACACCGCGCCCCAGCCGAAGCCCTCGTCCTCCCGCAGGCGCAGGTAGTCGAAGGCATAGTCCCGCTCGGCGGGGGCGGCCTGCTCAAAGAGCCACTGGACAAAGGTGGGGGTGTCGTGGGTGCCGGTGTAGATCACCGCGTCCCGGGGGCAGTTGTGGGGGAGGTAGGCGCTCTCGCCCGCAGGATCAAAGGCGTAGACCAGCACCTTCATGCCGGGCAGGCCGCTGTCTGCGATGAAGCGGAGGGCGTCGGCGTCCAGATCCCCCAGATCCTCGGCGATCAGGGCCAGGCCGGGGACGGAGCGCAGGGCCTTCACCAGCTCCATGCCGGGGCCGGGCTCCCAGTGGCCGCCCCGGGCGTCGGCCGCCCCGTCGGGGATGCACCAGTAGGTGTGGAAGGCCCGGAAGTGGTCGATGCGTACCACGTCGTACAGCCGGGCCAGGTGGGTGGCCCGGTGCCGCCACCAAGCGAAGCCGGTCTGCCGGTGATAGTCCCAGTCGTACAGGGGATTGCCCCAGTGCTGCCCCTTGTCGGAGAAGGCGTCGGGTGGAACTCCCGCCACACCGGAAGGAGTCATGTCCTCCTTGAGCTGAAATAGCTCTGGGCGGCTCCACACCTCCGCGCTGTCAGGGGAGACGTAGATGGGCAGATCGCCGATGATGGAGATCCCCTTGCCATTGGCGTAGGCTTTTACGGCGGTCCACTGGCGGAAGAACAGGAGCTGGAGGAAGGCGTGGAAGGCGCACTCGTCCGCCAGCTCGGCCCGATAACGGGCCAGGGCCGACGGATGGCGCAGGCGGATCTCGTCGGGCCAGTCCTTCAGCTCCTTGCCGCCAAAGCGCTCACGCAGGGCGAGGAACAGGGCGTAGTCAGGCAGCCAGTCTGCCTCCTCCACCATAAATTCCGCCAGTGGCTGGGCGTAGCACACCCTGCCGCGTTCCCATGCCCGCCGCAGCAGGGGGATGCGGGTCTGGTGCAGCCAGGCATAGTCCACCCGGTCGGGGTCGGCCCGCCGGGCGGCGTCCAGTTCCTTCTGAGTGAGCAGGCCCTCCCGGGTCAGCTCCTCCAGATCCAGGAAAAAGGGGTTGCCCGCGAAAGAGGATGGAGACATGTAGGGGGAATCACCGCCGCCGGGAGGAACCAGGGGGAGAATCTGCCAGAACTTCTGCCCGGCCTGGGCCAGAAAGTCGATGAAGCTCCGGGCGGGAACGCCAAGGGTGCCGATGCCATAGGGCCCCGGCAGGGAAAAGACGGGAAGCAGGATACCGCTTGCGCGCGCTTGCATACCAAAACCTCCAATGTGGAACGGACTGTAGTATGCTCCATTATAATCCACCAGCGCGGCCGCCGCAACCCCTGCCTGGCGGAGCTGTCAGGCTGTCGAAAACCCTCCTGCCAAAGGCTTCGGAGGGAAGGATAGTGTGAAAGGGAACCGCCAGGGTTCCCTTTCGGGTTGAATCAAACGACTTTTTGGTTCAGGCTGCGCCCTCGATCGTGTCTCGGATGGCGTCAAACACCGCGTCCTGGTCCTCGCACATAACCAGCAGGATGGTGCCGTCCTCCAGAGTCTCCAGACGGGCGTTGCTGGCGATTTCATACTGATCCGCCAGATACTGCTCAAAGCTCTGCTTCTGCCGGTCGATGAAGGCGTTGAGACCCTCCAGTACGGCGTCCGACTTCCCAGCGGCGGGGTAGATGGCGGCGATGCCGTAGGCCTTGATATTCATGGGGGAGACCGACAGGGCGAAGGCGCTCATGTCGGCGGCTGTGACCCCCAGCAGCTCAAAGATCACGTCGGCCATGTCGTCCCCGGTGTCGGTGAGGATACCAATGGCTTCGTTCATCTCGGCGTCCCGGGCGCTCTCAATGGCGGTCTGGTAGAGCTGGGTGCGCTCCTCGGCGGTGAGGGCGCTCGGCTGGCTGGACGTACCGCACCCGGCCAGCAGGGCCAGGAGCAGCAGCAGGGGGAGTGTGCGCTGCAATTTCATAGTTCGTTCTCCTTTGTGTTGAGGGCCTGGGTTCCGGCGGGCTGGGCATACAAACGCAGGCCGTTTTCCGCGCCGTCCACCAGCGCCGTGTCCCCAGCCTGGAGCGCGCCGCTGAGAAGCTGCTCGGCGGCCACGTCCTCCACCTGGGCGCGGATGGTGCGGCGGAGGGGCCGGGCACCGTAGTCGGGGTCAAAGCCCTGGTCGGCCAGAGTCTCCAGAGCCCGGTCAGTGAAGCGGAGGGTCACCCCCAGAGCCTTCATACGCTCTCCCACACGTTCCAGCATGCGCCGGGCGATGGCCTGAATCTCCGTCCGGCCGAGCTGGGTAAAGACGATAGTCTCGTCCAGGCGGTTAAGAAATTCCGGGCGAAACACTTTTTTCAGGTCGTCCAGCACCGCGGCCTTCAGCTCCTCGATGGGGCGGGTCTCGCCGTCCCGCCGCTCGGTAGCGGAGAAGCCCAGCTTGCTGCCCTTGGCGGTGATGCGTGCGGCCCCCACGTTGGAGGTGAGCACCACGATGGCGTTTTTGAAATCCGCCTTGCGGCCCTGGGCGTCGGTCACCATCCCGTCCTCCATGATCTGGAGCAGGATGCCCCAGATGTCCGGGTGGGCCTTTTCGATCTCGTCAAAGAGCACCACGCAATAGGGCCGCCGCCGCACCTTTTCGGTGAGCTGGCCCCCCTCCTCGTGGCCCACATAGCCCGGCGGTGAGCCGATGAGGCGGGAGACGGCGTGCTTTTCCATATACTCGGACATGTCGAAGCGGAGCAGGGCCTCCTCGCTGCCAAATAAGGTGGCGGCCAGGGCCTTGCACAGCTCAGTCTTGCCTACGCCGGTGGGGCCCAAAAAGAGGAAGCAGCCCGTGGGCCGCCCCGGCTCCTTGAGTCCCACCCGGCCCCGGCGGACGGCCCGGGCAACGGCCCGTACCGCCTCCTCCTGGCCCACCACCCGGCGGTGGAGGGCCTCCTCCAGGCCGAGCAGCCGGGCGCTTTCCGCCTCGGTGAGGGTGGTGACGGGGACTCCTGTCCATCCCGACACCACGGCGGCCACGTCCTCGGCGGTCACCGCGCCGGTGTTCTGGCCGGAGCGCCAGGCGGTCTTCTGCTGCTCCAGCTCCTTGCGGAAGTCCTCCTCCGCGTCCCGCAGCATGGCGGCTTTCTCAAAGTCCTGGCCCCGGATGGCCTCCTCCTTCTCGCGGCGGGTGTGCTCCACCTTCTCCTCCAGCTCCCGCAGGTCCGGCGGGGTGGCCAGCCGCTCCATCCGTACCCGGGAGCAGGCCTCGTCGATGAGGTCGATGGCCTTGTCCGGCAGGTGGCGGTCCCCGATGTACCGGGTGGAGAGGGCCACGGCGGCGTCAATGGACTCGTCGGTGATCTGGAGGCGGTGGTGGGCCTCATAGCGGTCCCGCAGGCCCCGGAGGATGGCCCGGGCGGTGTCCTGATCGGGTTCGGGTACCAGAACGGGCTGAAAGCGCCGCTCCAGGGCGGCGTCCTTCTCGATATACTTGCGGTACTCGTCGGTGGTGGTGGCGCCGATGACCTGCAGCTCGCCCCGGCCCAGGGCGGGCTTGATGATGTTGGCCGCGTCGATGGCCCCCTCGGCGGAGCCGGCGCCCACAATGGTGTGCAGTTCGTCGATGAAGAGGATGATGCCACCTACCCGGCGCACCTCCGCCAGGATGTTCTTGACCCGCTCCTCAAACTCGCCCCGGTACTTGGTGCCCGCCACCATGGAGGACAGGTCCAGGGAAAGCAGACGCTTGGAGCGCAGCTCGTCGGGCACATCCCCGGCCACCATCCGGCGGGCCAGCCCCTCGGCCACGGCGGTCTTGCCCACGCCGGGTTCGCCGATGAGGGCGGGATTGTTCTTCTGGCGGCGGGAGAGGATCTGGATGACCCGGTTGATCTCCCTGTCCCGGCCCACCACCGGGTCCAGCATGCCCCCGGCGGCCAGCCGGGTGAGATCGCGGGAGAACTGGTCCAGCAGCTTTGTGTCGCCGCCGTACTCCCGCTCCCGGGTCTTGCCGCCGCCCCGGAAGGGGGAGGGGGAGGCCTCGCCCCCCATGGCGGCCACCACGTCGGCGTGGAGCCGCCGGGGCTCCACGCCGGTGCCGGAGAGCACCCGCACCGCCACCCCGTCCCCCTCGCGGAGGATACCCAGCAGCAGGTGCTCGGTACCCACGTAGTGGTGGCCCAGCCGGGCGGCCTCGGTGAGGGAGAGTTCGATGATCTTTTTGCACCGGGGGGTGAGCCCCTGGGACGGCGCGCCGCCGGGGGCGCCCACCCCCACCATGCGGGCGATGGCGGCCTTCAGGCTCTCTGGCTCCAGCCCGGCGGACTGGAGCACCTTGGCCGCCACCCCTTTGCCCTCACGGGCCAGGCCCAGCAGCAGGTGCTCGCTGCCCACATAGCCGTGGCCCAGCTCGGCCGAACACTCCTGGGCCAGCCGCAGGGCGGCCTGGGCCCGCTCGGTAAATCTGGTTTCGCTCATGTGTTCACCTCGTTTGCTCCGTCTCCAAAAGAGGAGCCTCCACTGCCTTTTGACGGGCTTCATCCGCTGTGCCACGCCCCTTTTCTTTTGTTCTGTGCTGGTGCAGACCGCTGCGCGGCGCGCCGTCCAGCTCCGGGGTTAGGCTCCCGGCCGCCTCCATGTGAAATTGAGAGGATTTGTCCATGGAAAAATACGCCTCCTTCGGGTGGCTGGATTCTATTTTTTCCCACTGTGAAAAAATATACCCACAGTCGGCGCATTTTAGCATTGCATTTTTAAAAAGTTATGGTACAATGACTTTAGCTTGAGTGTTTGGAGGTGTATCCAATGGCCTATGTCATCAGCGACGCTTGCGTGAGTTGCGGTGCCTGTGAGGGCAACTGCCCCGTGGGCGCGATCTCCCAGGGCGACGAGCACTACGTCATCGATGCCGGTTCCTGCATCGACTGCGGTTCTTGCGCCGATACCTGCCCCACGGGTGCCATCTCCCAGGGCTGATTTTGGTACGTAAGTGAAAAACAGCGGCATGCCGTGCGGTATGCCGCTGTTTTTAAATTGCGGGAAAGGAAACGACCGTGAGAGAGAAAGAGAGACGGCTGGAGGGCAGGGATCTGCTTCTGGTGGGCTTCACCCTGTTCTCCATGTTTTTTGGGGCGGGCAATCTGATTTTTCCGCCCAATATTGCGGCCCAGGCGGGCACCCAAACCTGGCCCGCCATGCTGGGGCTGGCCCTCAGCGCGGTGGGGCTGCCGGTACTGGGGGTGGTGGCGGTGGCCCGCTCCGGCGGGCTGGATGCCCTGGGCAGCCGTGTGCATCCCGCCTTTGCCCGGGTGTTCACCATCGTGGCCTATCTGGCCATCGGCCCCTGCCTGGCCATCCCCCGGACGGCCACCACCTCTTTTGAAATGGCCGTCCCTCCCTTCGTGGGAGCGGACGCCCCCATCGGGGTGTATCAACTGGTCTACTCCCTGGTGTTCTTCGCCGCCGCCCTGTTCATCGCCCTGCGGCCGGAGAAGCTCACCGACCGGCTGGGCAAGATTCTCTGCCCCATCCTGGTGGCGCTGATTGTCGTCACCTTTGTGGGCTGTCTGGTCAACCCGCTGGAGGGCTACGGTCCGGCCACCGGGGACTACGCGACCCATGCGGTGGTCAAGGGCTTCATCGAGGGCTATCAGACCATGGACACCATCGCCGCCCTGGCCTTCGGCATTGTCATTGCGGTGAACATCCGCGCCCGGGGGGTGGAGGAGGAGGGCGCCGTGGTGCAGGGTACCGTCCGGGCGGGGGTGGTCGCCGGAGGGATGTTGCTGGCGGTCTACTGCATGCTGGCCCACATCGGCGCCCTGTCTGGCGGCGCACTCCCCAACCCGGCCGACGGGGCGGAGGCCCTCACCAATGTGGTGGGCCTGCTGTTCGGCACCGTGGGCAGCGTCCTGCTGGCGGGTATCTTCCTCATTGCCTGCTTCAATGTGTGCGTGGGCCTTATCAGCTCCTGCGGCGAGTACTTCCACAGCATCTGCCCCCGGCTGAGCTACCGGGGGTGGGCGGTGCTCTTCGCTTTGGTGAGCATGGCCATCTCCAATGCTGGCTTGACCCAAATCCTGGAAGTGTCCGCGCCGGTGCTCAGCGCCATCTACCCGGTGGCTATCGTGCTCATCGCCCTGTCCTTCTTCCAGCGGTGGCTGGAGGGCCGCCGCTGGGTGTATCCTGCGGCGGTACTGTGCACTGGAGTGTTCAGCGTACTCTTTGCCCTGAAGGGTCTGAAGGTGCCTCTGGACTTTCTGGACGCCCTGCCCCTGGCGGACGTAGGCCTGGGCTGGGTGCTCCCTGCCGGGGTGGGCGTCGTTCTGGGCCTGCTGCTCTCCGGCCGAAAGAGATAACAAGCAAGCGCCGTCCCGGCCGGGACGGCGCTTGTTTTATGCCTGCGGCGGGCGCCTCCGCTCCCAAGCCGCCCCGGCCCAGGCCAGAGCCAGGTAGAACAGCAGAAGCAGAGGCGGCCAATAGTAGTTGAGGAACGTGGAGTGTGGTATCTCCTTTGAGTTGTTGCCCCCAGTATAACAGAAGCGGAGAAAGGGGGCGAGCAACCGGCCTTGAAACTTGCGCAACCGGCGGTTCACAGGGTCAGCCGCCGTAGCCGTCGGGGTGGGAGGAATGCCACCTCCAGGCGGAGGAGATGATGTCCTCCACATTGGTGTACTTGGGTTGCCAGCCCAGCACCTCCATGGCCTTCCGGCTGGAGGCGATCAGTGTGGCGGGGTCGCCGGGGCGGCGGCCCTCCTCCCGGACGGGGATGGGGTGGCCGGTGACCCGGCGGGCGGCCTCGATGATCTCCCGGTTGGAGAAGCCCTGCCCGTTGCCCAGGTTGAAGGCGGCGGAGGTGTTGGTGCGCTTCAGGTAGTCCAGGGCCAGGAAGTGGGCGTCGATGAGATCCTCCACGTGGATGTAGTCCCGGATACAGGTGCCGTCCTTGGTGGGGTAGTCGGTGCCGAAGAGGGAGAGCTGCTCCCGCTTGCCCTGGGCCACCTGGAGGATGAGGGGGATCAGGTGGCTCTCCGGCCGGTGATCCTCGCCGATGGAGCCGTCGTGCCAGGCCCCGGCCACGTTGAAGTAGCGCAGGGCGCAGAACTTGAGGCCGTGGGCCAGGTCGCACCACTTGAGCATCTTCTCCACGATGAGCTTGCTCTCGCCGTAGGGGTTGGTGGGGTTCTGGGGGTGGGCCTCGTCGATGGGTACATACTCCGGCTCGCCGAAGGTGGCGGCGGTGGAGGAGAACACCAGATAGGGCACCTTGTGGGCCAGCATGGTCTCGATGAGGGTCAGCCCGGCAGTGACGTTGTTGCGGAAATACTGCTCGGGCACCTGCATGCTCTCTCCCACCAGGGAGAAGGCGGCGAAGTGGATGACCGCCTCGATGGGTTCCTTGGAAAAGACATCGTCCAGGAAGGCCCGGTCGGCCACGCTGCCCACATAGAGGCGGCCGCCCTTGAGGGCCTCCCGGTGGCCCTTGGACAGGTCGTCCACCACCACCACGTCGGCCCCCCGCTCGATCAGGGCGGCCACGCAGTGGCTGCCGATATACCCGGCGCCGCCGGTCACTAGAATTGCCATAGCAAAAACCTCGTTTCTTTTATAGTGTCTCCAGAAGGAAACGCCCGATGCTCTCCATGGCCTCGGTGGCCTTTTTCATGGGGAACATCTGGAATACATGCCAGAGATCCGTCCACACCTCCAGCCGGCAAGGCACCGCGGCCTGCACCAGCCGGTCCCGCAGGCGGATGGAGTCGGAAAGCAGCAGCTCGCTGCTTCCCGCCTGGATGAGGGTGGGGGGAAAGTCCTTCAAATCGCCGAACAGGGGGGAGAGCCGGAAGTCGGACCAGTCCTGGTCCCGGGCGTAGGCGTCCCGAACGGCGTGAATATAGTTGACCGTCAGCACCGGGTCGATGGCGGCCCGCTCCTGATAGGATTTGCCGCTGGCGGTCATGTCCGTCCAGGGGGAGAGGAGGATAAGGGCCCGGGGCAGCCGCCGTCCGGCCTCTTTGAGCAGGTGGGTGAGCACCAGGGCCAGGTTTCCGCCGGCGGAGTCGCCGGCCACCACCACGTCCCGGGCACCGTAGCCCTGGTACATCAGGTAGTCCCAGGCCTTCACGGCGTCCTCCACCGCGGCGGGATAGGGGTGCTCCGGGGCGAGGCGGTACTCGAAGGAGAGCACCTGCCAGCCGGTGACGTTGGCCAGCTTGGAGGCCAGAATACGGGAATAGCCCAGGTTGCCGCTGGTATAGCCGCCCCCGTGGCAGTAGAGGATGGCCCGGCGGCGGTCGTGGCCCCGGTGGGGACGCACCCAGGCGCAGTTCATGCCGTCCAGCTCAAAGGGCTCCCAGCTCATGCCCGCCATGGGGGCCACCAAACGGCCCAGCAACTCCTGCCCCTTGCGCTGCTTCTCCAGATCCTCCACATTCATGGTCTCCGGCGTGGCGGCGGTGTGAATGGCCTTGAGGGCGCGCATGAAGGGGTCCAGGCGGCGGGTCTCGTCGGCCTGGCGCTCCTCCGGCGTGCGGCGGGCCAGCTTGATGTGGATACGGTCCTGTTCCATAGTGGAAGTCCTCCTTGTCAACTGTTCTGATTATACCACAGGGCTGCCGGAAAAGAAAGGGTGGATCGCCCGTATTCCCCTTGCCGCGGAGGATGGAACGTGGTATGATAGGCCTAGATTATGTTGACCGGAAGGGGGGCGGAGTATGCCGAGGGACAAGCGGGGCGAAAAGCCGGAGTGGTATCCCCTGGACAATGCGGGTGTGCTCTATTCCGCCCTCCAGAAGGAGAAATATTCGGCCATCTACCGCTTCTCCGCCGTGATGGCGGAGCGGGTGGACCGGGATGCCCTGCAGCGGGCCGTGGACAAAACCATGCCACGGTTCCCGTCCTTCGGGGTGCGCATCAAGAAGGGGGCTTTCTGGTACTACTTCGAGCCAAACAGCGCCCCCGGGCCCTTTGTGAAGGAGGATATCTCCAACCCCTGCCAGCCGGTGCGCTTCCGGGAGGACAACGGCTGGCTGGTACGCTTTTACTATTATGAGAAGCGCATCTCCGTGGAGGTGTTCCACGCCGTCAGTGACGGCGGCGGGGCGCTGGTATTTTTCAAGACTCTGCTGGCGGTCTACCTGCGGGAGCTGGGGTATTCCATCCCAAACACCCACGGCATTCTGGACGTGGCGGAGGAGCCCCGGCGGGCGGAACGGGAGGACGCCTACGGCCGCTACGCCACCGTGCGTCCCCGGCGGGAGAAGCGGGGGAAAAAGGCCTACCAGAACAACGGTACAGCAGAGCCTTTCTATACCTTCAACGTCACCATGGGCTTCTGCTCGGTGGCCCGGCTGAAGGAGAAGGCCAGGGGCTACGGGGTGTCCATCACGGAGTACTTGACTGCCGTCCTGCTGAAGGTGATCGCCGACAAGCAGCACCGGGAGCGCCCCCGGCGGGAGAGGCCGGTGGCGCTGGCCATACCTATCAACCTGCGGGGCTGGTTTCCCTCGGAAACCCTGCGCAACTTCATTTTGACGGTGCGGCCCTCCATCGACCCCTCTCTGGGAGAGTATACCTTTGAAGAGGTGCTCTCTCAGGTGCACCACTACCTCCGGCTGAACATCAACCGCCAGCAGATGCAGGCGGCCATCGCCGGGAATGTGAAATTCACCACAAACCGGCTGCTGCAGATCGTCCCCATCGTGCTGAAGAATCCGGTTATGTCCCTGGGCTACAAGCTGGCGGGGGTACTGCCTTACTCGGGCACCTATACCAACCCAGGCCCCTTCCCCGTGCCGGAGGAGATGGCTCCACACATACACCATATGGAGGTGATTCTGGGCCAGGCCACCACGCCCCGGCCCCACTGTGCCTCCATGAGCTATGGGGATATCATGGAGATCACCTTCGCGGGTACCCAAAAGGAGAGCGATACCGAGCGGGATTTTTTCCGCTATCTGGTGCGGGAGGGCATTCCGGTGAAGGTGGAGAGCAACCGGACGGAATAAGCCAAAGGAGGCCCACATATGTCTTACTGTGTTCATTGCGGCGTGGAGCTGGACGCCACGGCGTCCTTCTGCCCTCTGTGCCATACGCGGGTTCTGGACCCCGGCCAACCGGTGGATACCGTCTCCCCCAAGCCCTTTCCCACCCGGCGGGGGGAGGTGGCGCCGGCGGCCAAACAGGAGGTGGCGCTGCTCATTACCGCCATGCTCGCCTCGGTGGCGGTGTGCTGCGGCGTACTCAATCTGTTTCTGCGGGCGGACAGGACCTGGTCGCTGTACGTCATCGGCGCGGCGGCCATGCTGTGGCTGTGGCTGGTGCCGCCGCTGCTGGCCCGGGGGATGCACCTGCTGCTGCGGCTGTTGCTGGACATCGCGGCGGTGGCCCTGTACGTCTATCTGATCTCGGTGGATCTCAATGGGGGGGACTGGTACCTGGGGCTGGCAGCCCCCATCATCCTGTGGGGCGGGGCGATCCTTCTCCTGCTGGGGCTGGTGCTGCGGGTCTACCGCCGGTCGGCCCTCACTACGCTGACGATTCTGATCGGCAGCATTGGAGTCTTTGTGTTCGGAATGGAGTTTTTTGTGGACCGCTGGCTGCACCAACTGTGGAGCCCGTCCTGGTCCCTGGTGGTGCTCACCATCTGCATCGGAATGGTGATTCCGCTCATCATTATTCGCCGCGTCCCCGCCCTCCGGGAGGAGGCGCGCAGAAGGTTCCATCTCTGAAAGATGTGCTTGACAGATCCACAGCGCGGAAGTTAGAATAGGAGAGAGAACGAAACACGTCGAAAAGCGGGATATCCCGCTTTTGGGCGGCAGGCCGGGCGCAGGAGAGCGGTGTGTGGAGGAAAGGAGAACGGCACGATGAATGAAGGTAATATCCCTGGAAAAAATGAGGCTCTGATCTCCCTGATTCTGGGTATTGTGGGCCTGGTGGTCGCCCTGTTCGTCAACGGTATTTTCGGCATGATTCTTGGTATCGCCGGCCTTGTTGTGTCCTCGCGCTCCAAGAGCATGGGCTATAACGACAGCTTGCGGACGGCCGGCTTTGTGCTCTCTGTCCTGTCGGTAGTTCTGGGCGGCATTACCCTGGTGGCCTGCATTGCCTGTACGGCTGGTTTGGGTATTCTGGGCGCCTCTCTGTACTAAGAAGGGGAAACGAAATGCGGCAGCCGGTGTGGCTGCCGCATTTTTTGGAGGAAAGATGCGATCATGCTCCCATATCTGTCTCTCTTTGGGCGGTTGATGCCCACCTATGGCGTGCTGGGGATGGCCGGACTGGGCTTCGGCCTGCTGGCTGCTCTGCTGCGCTGCAAGCGCTTCGGACTGTCCCGGGACGACTGCGCCTACCTGTATATTTTGGGGGCAGTGGGGGCCCTGGTGGGGGCCAAGCTACTCTACCTGCTCCCCCTCCTGCCCCGGCTGGCTGTGGAGCTGCCCCTGCTCTGGGAGGAGCCAGGGGAGTTCTATGCCTGCTATCTCTCCGGCGGCATGGTGTTTTACGGCGGCTTTTTCGGCGGTGTGGCGGCGGCCTGGGGGGCGGCCAAATATTTAAGGCTCCGCCTGTCCGACTTCTTCCCGGTGCTGGTGCCCGCCCTGCCTCTGGTGCACGCCGTGGGGCGGGTAGGCTGTTTCTGCGCCGGCTGTTGCTATGGACGGGCGGCTCCGCCCCCCTGGGGCATAGCATTCACTCACGCCATTGCCGGGCCCAACGGCGTGCCTCTTCTGCCGGTGCAGCTTTGGGAGGCGGGGGCGGAGCTGGTGATTTTCGCCTTTCTGCTCTGGTATGCCGGGCGGGCCGCCGGGCCGGGGCAGATGCTCCGGGCCTATGTGTTCTGCTATGCCCCGGTGCGGTTTGTGTTGGAGTGGTTTCGGGGGGATCCGGCCCGGGGGATGTACGGGCCCCTCTCCACGTCTCAGTGGCTCAGCTTGGTTGTTCTGGCCTTGGCCCTGGTGTGGCCTGTGGCGGGGCGGAAGCTCAAAAAATACGTCCGTGAAAGGGTATCCCAGCAAAAGGGCAACAGAGACAAGAGCGATTCAGCGCATTCATAAGAACCATAGGAAAGAGGAAACAGTCAGAGCTGACGCGCCAAAAAGGGCCGCTGGCTCTGGCTGTTTAAATTTCCGGTTTCATGACAGCAGGAGGACTTTTAGACAAGACTTATTTTACATTTGAACCTGGCTTTGAACCATTAAAGAGGTATCGGCAGTCCCGGCGCTTTTTCAGATGAGCCGAAAATGGCGCAGCGCCTGTTCAATCCCTTTTTCGTCCACACTTGCCGTGACATAATCTGCGGCATGCTTTACCGCTTCCGAGGCGTTGCCCATGGCAACTCCAATTCCCGCGTAAGCCAGCATGTCGAGGTCGTTTTCCGCATCGCCAAACGCCATGCATTCCAGCCGCGAGAGACCGAAGCGCGTGAGAAAGCGCCGCATGCCAGCCGCCTTTCCTCCGGCCTCTGGGATGATGTCTACGCCGCCCTCACTCCATCTCGCCAGCTTGCAGCCCGTGGGGAGCAGAGCCCTCAGAAGGGGTTCCTCTTTTCTGGAGCAAAAGGCCGTGGCCTGATAGACCGGTCGGCCGGTATAGGGGGCGACCTCCGGGACAGGGGTGGAGATTTCCGCCTGCGCCTGCCGGACGGCGTCGGTGACGCGGTTAATGTAGATGCGTTCCTCCTCCACCAGGGCGAGGGGCGGGCCATCCGCACAGAATAGGTCTGCCAGCGCCTGCACGGCTTGCGGCGGCAGCGGAGTACCGGAGAGCTGCCGTTGGCTGCTGTCCAGGCAGAGCTGACCGTTCAGGGTGATATAGCCATCAAATGCCATCTCCCCCACCGGGAGGCTCCGCAGCTCCAGAATGTGCCTGCCGGTGGACAGAAACACCAGGGTTCCACCGGCACGCAGCGAGCGAATACAAGCCCTTGTGTGCGGAGAAATCCGGCCGGTTCGGTGGGAGAGCAGGGTTCCGTCCACATCAAAAAAGATGGCCTTGATCATGATGAATCCTCCTCTGCCGGGCGGCATCCAGATATTCAGTCCACCGGGGGCAGGCGCTGCTCCGCTTTGACTTCGGCCCTGTCCCGGTGGACGGTGGAGGCCGGAGCGATGGCATCCCGGCCGAATTTGTCCCGTATGCCGTCCATGGCCTTTTCCAGCTTCTCCAGCTTGTCCCGGCGGGGGGCGGCGCCGGCGGCGAACAGATCGAGCTGTTCGCCCGCCTCGCCCTCTTCCACCAGGGCCTGGGCGGTGAGGGTGAGGGCGCGCACGGGGGCGTTCTCCCTCCAGGCGGCGCGGATGAGCTCCATAGCCGCCTCCGACAGCTCACGGGCCACATAGGTGGGGGCGCTCAGCCGCTTTTGGCGGCAGATGTCCTTGAAATTGGGGTCACGGATGGTTACCTGGAGGGTGGTGCACTTGAGGCCGTGGCCCCGCAGGCGGACAGCCACCTCGTCGGCCAGCTCGGTGACTCCGGCGTGGAGCTCCGCCCAGCCCACCAGATTGCGGGGGAACGTGAGGCCGTTGCCCACCGATTTGGGGCCGGGCTGCTCCCGGGCGGGCACCACGGGGGAATGCTCCGCCCCAGTAGCGTAGTCGTGGAGGGTGCAGCCCTGCCTGCCCAGGATGGAGGCAGCGGCTTCCCGGTCGAGGCGGGCCAGATCCCCGATGGTGTGCACGCCGTAGTGCTCCAGCGCGGCGGCGGCCGACCGCCCCACAAAGAGCAGGGAGGTGATGGGCAGGGGCCAGAGCAGCTCCTGGTAGTTCTCCCGGGAAATCACCGTGGTGGCGTCCGGCTTTTTGTAGTCGCTGCCCATCTTGGCGAAGATCTTGTTGAAGGATACCCCCACCGATACCGTCAGGCCCAGCTCCTCCCGCAGCACCCGGCGGATCTCGTCGGCCAGGGCCTTGGCGTCTCCGCCGAAGAGGTGGAGGGAGCCGGTTATATCCAGCCAGCTCTCGTCGATGGAGAAGGGCTCCACCAGGTCGGTGTACCGCTCGTACACCGCGTTGACCCGCCTGGAGTAGTCCCGGTACTTCCAGTGGTGGGCGGGGAGGAGCACCAGCTCCGGGCACTTGCGCCGGGCCTGCCAGATGGTCTCGGCGGTCTGCACCTTGTACCGCTTGGCGGGCTCGTTCTTGGCCAGGATGATCCCGTGGCGGGAATTTGGATCGCCGCACACCGCCACCGGTCTGTCCCGGAGCTCCGGGTGGTCCAGCAGTTCCACCGAGGCGTAAAAGCTGTTCAGATCACAGTGCAGAATCACCCGGTCCATACCGTCCGCCTCCTTGCAGCTCCATTATAAGGGAAGGGACGAGAGAAGTCAAACACATGTTCTAATCCCCAAGAGACCACCGGGCGGAGCGGGCGGAAAAGCGGCCCAGTTCTCCCGACCCGTCGTAGAGCAGACAGGCCGCATAGGGGCCGTCGTGGAGGTTGAGGGCCATCCGCTCCAGCCAGCGATCCACCGCCACCACATCATAGTAGTCCACCGGCGGATACCGCCGGACGGTGTTATGGTGCGCCATGGACTCACCTCCCGTCAAATTGGGCCAGCTCGGCCAGCAGCTCGGGGTGGGCGGACAGCTCTTGATCCCCATAGTAGCGCAGATAGAACACCACAGTCCCCCGGCACAGAAGGACGTCCTGTCCGAAGCCGCCCTCCTCGGTGATCAGAACTGCGTCGGTGTCCGGCACGTCCAGGGGCGCGACGGTGTACCGCTCCGGGATTTCGGCATAGAAGGTGTGCCGGGAAAAGAGATCCCGTGCAAAAGGCTCCGCTAGGGCGGGGAGGGAGAGACGGTACCAATCCAGCCGGAAACTGGTCTCGTAGTCTCCGTCCGCCATGTTCCGTTCCACCTCATACTGTTCCGGGGCCAGGACAGACCAGTCGAAGCGGACATAGTTGTCCAAGTCCACCCCCCGCCGCTCCACCGACCAGACGGAGGGGGCGGCCTCAAGCCTGGGCCGCCCCTCCAGCTCCTCCAGGGCGAAGTCGGGGAAGGGGCGGTTCACGGTCGCAGTCTCCCCCTCCCAGCGCATGCCACGCCCGGCTGCCAGGACGGCAAAGCTGAGGGCCACCAAGATAAAGGAGCCGGCCAGACAGGCGGCGTTGATGTGGGCGGAACACCGCCAGCCGGAGCGCCGGGGTTCCTTTCCGGCCCGCAGCCGCCGCCGAAGGGCGAAGAAGGAGGAGAAGGAGCGGAAGGACATATAAATGGCGATCCACTCGGACAGGATACAGAGAAAAAGGTTGTCCCCGCTTCCGGTGACCAGGGACAGTACCGGCTCATCCCAGGCCAAAAGGAGCCATAGGGGGAGGGCAAGAATGACCAGGGCGCAGATTAGCATGGGGGTGGCGAACCACCGAACCAGCCTTGCCAGCTTGTCCAGCCCGTACCCCCGTACCACCGGGTCGGTGTGCAGCTCCGGGGCGTCTGGTTCCCAGGTTCTGAACAGGGAAAAGCCTTTGCCCATGTATCCGGTCAGCTCCCATCCCAGGGTGCGGCAGTGCTCCATACCCTCCGGGCAGTCCAGGGTACCACGGGGTTCCAGCCGGTAGCGTACCGCCGCCGGTTCCCCCCGCCGGAAGTGAAAGAGGAAGGCGTCACTGTGGTCGTAGTGTAGGCCCCGGGCGGCCATGGACTCCAGCCAGCCCTCGATGTGATCCAGGTTCATCCCGTCAACCAGGCACAGTCTGCGCACCGTCCTCGGTTTCATAGTCCATCGCCCTCCTCTCCTCCTCCGCGTCCGCCAGACAGCTCCGCAGGCGGACAAGCTCTTCCTCGTAGCGGGCCCGGCCCTCGTCCGTGAGGACGTAGGTGCGCTTGCGGCCCTCCACGGCGGTCTCCCGGATCAGCCCTACCTCCTCGAATTTGGCCAGGATGGTGTAGAGGGTGCCCGGCCCCAGCCGCACCCGGCTTTTGGTTCGGGCGGCGACGAAGTCGGCGATCTCCGTGCCGCACCGCGCCTGCCGCAACAGGGCCATCAGTACATAGAACATGGACTCCGTCAGGGTCTCCAGGATTTTGCGTCCCATCGCCTCGCCTCCTGATATCGCGCTTCGATATCGTCTATGGATATTGTAATATCGAAGGACGATATTGTCAAGCATAAGGACGGCGGATACCGGGCAGGTATCCGCCGCAGACTGTCGATAAACCCTCCAACGGAAGGATTCGGAGGGAAAGATAGTGTGAAAGAAAACCGTCAGGGTTGTCTTTCACGTTCAATCAAACGACTTTTGAGCACTTTTTTGAAGTGTTCAAAAGTCCAGCAGCTTGTCGAAAGGACTTTTTCGACAAGCTGGGGGGGGGGGGGGGGGGGGGGGGGGGGGGGGGGGGGGGGGGGGGGGGGGGGGGGGCGGG
>NZ_CAXSQB010000001.1:30380-164915 GCF_964239415.1 Clostridium sp. ATCC BAA-442
CGACAGGCGGCGGCGGATACCAGAGTGGTATCCGCCGCAGGAGGGAGATCAGCCGAAAAAGCGGTTCAGATCCTCCTCCACAGTGCCGATGCCGGCGATGCCGAAGGTATCTGTCAGCACCTTGGCCACGTTGGGGGAGAGAAAGGCAGGCAGGGTGGGGCCCAGGTGGATGTTTTTCACGCCCAGGTGGAGCAGGGCCAGCAGGACAATCACCGCCTTCTGCTCATACCAGGCGATGTTATAGACGATGGGCAGGTCATTGATGTCGTCCAGGCCGAAGATCTCCTGGAGCTTGAGGGCGATGACAGCCAGGGAGTAGGAGTCGTTGCACTGGCCCGCGTCCAGCACCCGGGGGATGCCGTTGATGTTGCCCAGCTCCAGCTTGTTATACTTGTACTTGGCGCATCCGGCGGTGAGGATTACCGTGTCCTGGGGCAGGGCCTTGGCGAACTCGGTGTAGTAATCGCGGCTCTTGGCCCGGCCGTCGCAGCCAGCCATGACCACGAACTTGCGGATGGCACCGCTCTTGACGGCTTCCACCACCTGGTCGGCCAGAGCCAGCACCTGGTTGTGGGCAAAGCCGCCCACCAGGGTGCCCTGTTCCAGCTCAATGGGGGAGGGGCAGCGCCTGGCGTGGGCGATCAGGGCGGAAAAATCCTTGTGTCCCTGGCGGTCGGCCCCGATGTGGGGGCAGCCGGGAAAGCCCACTGCCCCGGTGGTATAGAGCCGGTTCTTGTAGCTGTCCTTCGGGGGCACCAGACAGTTGGTGGTCAGCAGGATGGGGCCGCGGAAGGCCTCGAACTCCTCCTTCTGCTGCCACCAGGCGTTGCCGTAGTTGCCCACAAAGTTGGGATACTTCTGAAAGGCGGGGTAGTAGTGGGCGGGTAGCATCTCGCCATGGGTGTAAACGTCCACGCCGGTCCCCACAGTCTGCTCCAGAAGCTGCTCCAGGTCGTGGAGGTCGTGGCCGGAGACCAGAATGGCGGGGTTATCCCGCACGCCCAGGTTCACCCGGGTCACCTCCGGGTGGCCGTAGGCGCTGGTGTTGGCCTCGTCCAGGGCGGCCATCACGTCCACACCGTACTTGCCGGTCTCCAGGGCGAGGGCGGTCAGCTCCTCCGCGGTGAGGGAGTCGTCCAGGGTCTTGGCCAGGGCCGCCTGGAGAAAGGCGTCCACGCCGGGGGCGGACTTGCCGTAGGCGTTGACGTGGTGATTGTAGGCGGCCATGCCCTTGAGCCCGTAGGTGATAAGCTCCCGCAGAGAGCGGATGTCCTCGTCGGCAGTGGACAAAATGCCAACGGCCTGGGCCTTGTCGTCCCAGTCACCGGAGCCGTCCCAGCGCGCGGCGGCGGACAGCCCCGCCCCGTCCAGCCGGGAGCGCAGGGCGGCATTCCGCTCCAGAGTGGCGCGGATGCGGGCCTGAAGTGCGTCATCATCAAAGTTGGCGTTGGTGATGGTTACAAACAGGTTTTCGGTCACCAGCCGGTCGTCCTCCGGGATGATGGCCTCGCCCTGGTTCCGCAGGGCGGTTGTGAGTTGGCAGAGACCGCGGGTCACATAGATGAGCAAATCCTGGAGCGCGGCGGTGCGGGCACTCTTGCCGCAGACGCCCGCCCGGGTGCAGCCGGTGCAGCCGGCGGTTTCCTGACACTGATAACAAAACATGTAAAGTCCTCCTTGTACGGGCGGAAGTATTGGAACTGTCCGCAAGTATAGCGGAGGCGCGGGGGAATGTATGTTGTAATTGCAACAGAAAAGGGGATTTGCTGTGGAAAGTGGCCCGACCGAACGGACAAAGGCCCAAAAGACTCTTGAGAACGGACTCCCAGTGTGTTAAAATAAAAATAAACTATTTAATTTGTCTTTATTGGGGGTGGACGGGATGCCTAGGGTCGCTTATTCGGAGGAGGAACGGGAGCGTATCCGGGTGGCATTGGTTCGGGTCGGACTCGATCTGATGACAAAGCAGGGGATTCAGCATACAACCGTTGAGCAGATATACAGAAGGGTTGGGATATCACGCACGTTTTTCTACTCCTTTTTCCCGACCAAGGAGGATCTGATCGTGGAGACGCTGTACCTCCAGCAGCCCAAAATTGTGGCATATGCGCGAAAGCTGATGGCAGATCCTGCTCTGAGCTGGCGTGATGGGGTGAGGCAATTCCTCCATGCCTGCTGCTATGGCGAGAAGAATGGGATCGCGGTTCTGACCATCGAGGAGCAGCAGCTCATTTTTAAGCGCCTGTCCAAAGAGAGTTGTCAGATGTTCCGCGAAAAGCAGGCCCGCCTGTTTGGAACCATACTGGAGAGTTTTGGAATCAGGGCGAATCGGGCAAATATCAGCCTGTTTACCAATCTGAGCCTCACGGTAATGGTCATACGCAGGGCGATCCCGGACACGCTTCCGCTGTTTGTGCCAGAGGCCGCCGATGAAACGGTGGAGTTTCAGATCAACGCGATCGCAGATGCCTTGGAGATATTGAAAGAGCAGGACTGATGGAATTGGAAAATCCGTCCGGATATTGAAGTACGATGTCGGATTCGGGCGGATTTAAGTCTGCTATAGATAAAGATAAATTATAAATTTAATTCTTATTTGAGTGTTCTTTATATGATATATATTTAGGAGGAGTATGCAATGGGGTTTTTTAGCAAACTGTTCAAGGGACCGGAAATTGATATGGAAAAGAGCGATGCAAATGCAAAGAAAATGCGTGCGCTGTTTCACCAAGCAGTAGGGGGCGGGGAGGATTACAGGTTGATATTTGGTTATACCGAGGATGTAAGCCGGTTCAACTATGGGTTCGTCCACGGGAGTAAAACAAAGATTGGGAATCTGCTGGTCGGTTGGAATGAGGAGAGTCAGACAATTGTAGTCGTTCCTACGGTCCCGGATCTTTCCGGCTGCGGCGAGCCGGTCTATTACCGCCGCTCCGAAATTTTGAAGGCATATCGAAATAAATATCCCACTGACGCATTCATTATCTATCCTGATAAGAAAAGCTATATTGGCATCCACGCCTATGACTGGTTGGAGGACGAAACATTGTATGTCTATGTGTCTCAGGAGAAGGAACTGGCGGCATTTACAGAATTTTTTATGAACTGCTTTGCAACGAAGTGAGACTCTGTTCCAGAACCCTATACATAGAAAATAATTTCACCAAAAGGGAGGCGTATACACGAACGCCTCCCTTTTTAGCAAAAAAAGAGACTTGCCTTATAAAAGCAAGTCTCTTGGTGGAGATAAGCGGGATCGAACCGCTGACCTCTTGAATGCCATTCAAGCGCTCTCCTGAGTCCATCGGTTACATACCCCCGTAACCGGGCTTCGGAGATGCGCTTCAATACGCAGTCTGTCACCACCGCTGCTGTGGCCGAAGCTAATCGGCCTATACTCTCTTTCCTGCTGATTATGATATAATTCTGATGTCCTACAAGAGAAAGAGGGTGTAATATGGAAAAAGAGTACATACCTGATGAGCCATATTGGTATCAATTTGGAAAATGTGTTTTTATTGTGGAACCTTACTACAATAAAAGTGGCGAAAGTATGGAAGACATCTTGTTGAAGTTACGATGGCTGGTCCGGATGAAAAATGCGGGATAAAGGTCGCAGGAAAAACCTAATATCGCGGTCAAAGCTGTTGCGCAAAAGGCTTATCCAAATAAGATCGCCCTAAAATCTTAGAGAGATATTGTTAATATCTCAGAGTCGCTTAAAAATCACCTATGCAACAAGATGATATCCAATTAAGCTTTTTTCAATAACACCTGCTACATACAATTTATGAATACCACTCAAGATTTCTTGCTCAGAAAAACGCTTAGATTTTTCTTCAGACCAATTCTTAAACCCAATAATAATATCTTCCGGTGTCATACTACCAGTTTGCTCAATTAAAAAGCAGATAGTGGATAAACACTCCAATTCGTGATCACTCTTTATAGCATTAACAAAGTCACAAGCTTTCTGAATGGGTATAAACAAATCGTTTATTGTATTATTTACAGATTCACTTACTATTTTGTTATATAAAATGATCTTTGCTTCTTCTGTGGTCTGTGTTTTATGATATTTCTGAAATTCACGAATTTTTTGACTTATAACATCGATTGAGTGATCATATGGCCCATATTTATATGCGGAGAAGCCAAAATATTTTTTGTGGGAGAAAACATTTACGAAGTACGCTGCTTTTTGTAATCTAAATTTGTTAAATTGATGCAACTGGTGTTTTATCTCCATTAACACAAGGGCTGATGCGCTGAGTTTGGGTTCTTGCACAGGCAAAGAAGAAAAACTCTTTGATGGTTCATAAATATATATATCAACGAATTGTGCAACAGGCTGCATCTTGTCGACAATAACTTCTTTTACATTTGTCCATATGAGCCCTCCGTTTCCACTGCCAAGAGGAGGTATCGCAATGCTTTCAATGTTGAGCTTACTAATCAATATCAATAATTCATCCAATCCAGTTTCAATATATTCAATCTTGGATTTTTCACGCCATTTATTCTTTGTGGGGAAGTTAATAATAATCTTTCCACACTCTCTAAAATAATGAAGTTTTCCGGGCTTTAATTGTCCATTTTTGCACGCCTTAATATAGTCAACATTATTCTCCGGAAATCGCAACTTAAACTGATAAGCTATACCCTTTCCCATATATCCTTCACAGTTTACTGTGTTGACCAGGGCATCGGCATTTGATTGAAGTAAATCTCCAGTCGTGTAAAAAAGCACAGAGACACCTCCCCTCTAAATTATATAACTTTAACTAGTTTACGGAAACATTCTGGCATTAACAGTTATTCGCACACGATTTGAATTTGGCGCTTGCATTATTTTCCTCTTAGTTTCTTCACTTGCAACAAAAATACAAGAGAAGGCTTCACATGGAATGTTATATGGCACAACACATTCAGCCATACAAGCTTTCTTAATCTCTGGGTCGCGATAATCTCGTCCACTTTCTCTATCTAAAATGTCCCAGCGGATTAACTTAAATCCTTCATCATACGGATAGATGTCTGGTTCGTCTTTATCTAATGGATGGGAAGGAATGATATAAAACTTATTTGTTTTATGCAGATCTCTAGAAATTGTAATTATTGCCATATTCTCTGCGCCATAAGTTTTACATATACGACCATCGAAGGGATTCTTAGAATAAAAATGGAAAAGAACATAATTAGACAATGCACTTTTATATGATTCTCGTTTACTTAATATCTCTGGATCTGCGATATCGTAGAACTTTGCTCCACCTTGTTTTTCCAGTTCTTTTCGAGGCATTAGACCATATTCCAAAATTGAAGGAATATTGTCAATATGAGTAATATGATACAATAACTTCCCTTGACTTGGAGCAGTGCCCATAAAACTCGCCTCCATAGCATTAAAGATTAAGTGACAAGTATATCATAGCTGAATTCCAAGAAAGCGTCAATCATTATATTGAATTCGCTTTTGCCTAACTGGACTACAGGCGGCGTTTTTTGATAAAAATCTGAAAGGAGGCGATAGTCGCCCATTGGCCAGCCATGAGGCTGGCTTTTTCTATTTCACGAAAAGGAGGTTTTTGATTGCCTGACAACAACCATATTCCCGATTCAGGGAAAGTAAACGAGCCCCCCAAGGCTGGGAACACAGAGCCTATTAAGGCCGATCCGCCTGTGGAGGAACAGCCCGCCCCGGTAAAGACGGAGCCCCCTGCGGTGGAGGACGCAGCTAAGACAGCGCCCCCTCCCGCAGCGGAAAAGCCCCCCGAGAACAAGGAAATCTCCGGCTCTACGGCGGAGCAGCCCGCTCCCGTCAGGGAGGACGTGCCCAAGGATAAAGAGGCTCCCGCCGCTGGGAAGGATACCCCGCCCAAGGGAAAGAAGCCCCTTGATAAGTCCTTGCCGGAGGACAAGCAGACCACGATTCCCGGTATGGAGGCCCCCGCTGGGAAGGTAGTGGATTTTGCCGCCGCCCGGGATGGGGCGGCCAAGGGGGAGCAAACAGACAAATCGCCGGATACCCCCAAGCCCCGCCGTGGGCGTAAGCCCAAGGAGGCCACTCAGGATAAGGATGATCCATCGGGCAAGGTTCGGGACAAAGTGTCCCGAGGCAAGCGCGGCAAGGCCGCCCCTGAGCGGGACGCTCCCGGAGGCGGCTCTGCCGCTGATGCTCCCGCCGTTGAGGGGGATACCCCTGCCGCAGATGTAGAGGCCGCCTTTGGGCTGAAGGACGCCACCCGCGCCACCAAGGAGGAGGTCGTTTACCTTGACCTCTCCGAACTCCACGCCTTTAAGGATCACCCTTTCAAGGTGCGGGAGGATGCGGAGATGCAATCCCTGGTGGAGAGCGTCAAGACCGGCGGCGTGAACCAGCCCGCCCTTGTCCGCCCCCGTGAGGGTGGCGGCTATGAGATCATTGCGGGCCACCGACGCCAAAAGGCCAGTGAGCTGGCCGGTTTTCGGAATATGCCCTGCATTGTCCGTGAAATGACGGATGACGAGGCCATCTTGGCTATGACAGACGATAACCTGCGGCACCGGGATCATATCCTCCCCACGGAGAAAGCCAAGGCACTCCAACAGCAGGTGGATGCCATTTCCCACCGGGGGGTCAAACTCCAAAATGTTGCCGAGGGCGATATTGGTAAACGTTCAACGGAGATTGTGGGTGCCCGGAATGGCCTAAACTATAAAAAGGTCATGCGGCTGATCCGCTTGAACTATCTGGTGCAGGAGCTGAAAGATAGGCTGGATGGGACGGCAATAAACGCGGACGGCAAGCCCGCAAAGAAAATCGCCTTTACCCCCGCTGTGGAGTTGTCCTATATCCGGCCCAAAAATCAGCGGCTCATCGCGGTGTCCATCGAGGGGGAGCAGGCGTCGCCCTCTGTATCCCAGGCAAAAAAGCTCCGGGAACTGGATGAAAAGGGCTTGCTCAACGGAGATGTCATTGATGGAATTTTAAGCGAGGAAAAGAAGGAGGTCGATCAAGTGATTATCAGCACACAGGAACTCAATAAATATTTTGGCCAGGAGGTCACTCCCCAGCAGATGAAAGCGCAGATCGTGGCGCTGCTGGACGAGTGGAAGGAAAAGCAGCCACCTGAGAAGAAAGCGGAACTGGAGAAGTAAGCCTTTGGGACGCTTTGTCCCAAGGGCTTACTTCATTTCTACATTATATTAGGAGGTGCGATTTTGAACATTTATCACCATACCCCCAGGCGGCTCATGGCGCTGGTGCTGGCCCTGGTGCTGTGCATCGGCATGGTGCCCAGCGCCTTTGCCGCTCAGGAGGACAACTATCACAATCCGGCAGAGAATTGGATTGAGGCGCTCAACCGCACCAACGAACTGGATGCCAATTCGGTGGTGACGATTGAAACATTTAACTGCTGCGAGTGCGGGCAGGCCACTTCGTTTGAAGTGTTCCGCGTGCCGGAGTACACCCGCAACGGGGAAACAGCCCTGACCCGCAACGTCAAGTATTCAGATGGTACTTGCCTGGACGGGGAAAGCAAGGGCGACCTGCTGGACGGCACCCCCGGCAAGGATGCCTACTACACCGGCTACCACTGGACGAAAGCGGTGTGCCAGACTTGCGGCACGTTCAATACCAACATGGGGGCCACCAATTACTCCTGTGGTAAAAATGTGTATTGGCTCTATGACTGCGCAGCGGATTTCTTTGAGGAACTGCCGGAAACGCAGACCATTGAGCAGGTAGACAGCGAGTATCACCGCGTCACCACTACTAGCGGGGAGTATTGCGCGTTCTGCTATGGCACGTTCAAGGAGGAAAATTCCACCCTGGAGCGCCACCACATGGAGGGCAGCATCCGCCCGGAGTTGGCCCATGACCGCTTTGTGGAAATGGACACCTGTGCTGATTGCGGCTATTCCGAAACCGCCTACACCGCCGCAAAGAGTGTCGTGGCGGACTACTTCGGCGTGGTGGACGGCCAGCCCCACACCGTCACCGTGTCAGATCTCTCCGACGCGGGCGTGACCACGGCGATCCGCTATGGCAACGAGGCAGGCTCCTGCACCCTGACTTCGGCCCCCAACTACACGGAGGCCGGGGATTATCCCGTGTATTATGAAATCACCTACACCTTTAAGGACACCAACATGGTGGAGGACGGCGTGGCCTTTGTACATCTCCGTGACGAAACAGTTGCCGGGGACGGCTCCTGCTCCTGCGGCTGTGGCAATCCCGATTGCGGCTGCCAGAACCCGGATTGTGACGGCTGCTGCTGCGATGATAAGGGGTGCGGCGAGAACCACAACTGGACGCTGCTGGACAGCGTAGACCCCACCTGTCTGACCCTGGGCTATGACCGCTATCTCTGTGTCGAGTGCGGCATGATTGAAAAGCGGGACTATGAGGCGGCCCTGGGCCACGCCTACCAGAGCTCTGTCATCCGGGAGGCCACCTGCGAGGTGCCCGGCAAGACCCTGGACATCTGCCAGCGGTGCGGCGATACCAAGGAGACCTCCATCCCCCAGGGGGAGCATGAGTTCTCTATTTCCACCATCTCCGCCACCTGCACCAGCCCCGGCTACACCCTGCGGGAGTGCGCCGTCTGCGGGGAGCGCCATATCGAGGACATCACCCCGGCGCTGGCCCACAACTATGTGAGCAAGACCACCCCGGCCACCTGTGAGGGCGGCGGCAAGACCATCCATCTCTGCGAGGGCTGCGGCTCCAGCTTTATCACGGATTACACCGACCCCCTGGGCCATAGCTGGGACGAGGGCAAGGAGATCACCGATGCCACCTGCACCGGCGAGGGTATGACCGAGTACACCTGTGTCCGCTGCGGGGCCACCCGTCTGGAGGGCGACGCGGCGGCGGGCCATGTGCCCGGCGCTCCCGCTACCTGCACCGAGCCCCAGCTTTGCGAGAAGTGCGGGGCCGTGATTGCCAACGCCCTGGGCCACGACTACCAGGAGGAAGTGATCGCGCCTACCTGCGAGGGCATGGGCCATACCACCTACATCTGCTCCCGCTGCGGCGATACCTATGACGGGGACTACACTGACCCCACCGGCCACACCCCCAGCGACTGGATTGTAGACGTGGAGCCCACCACAGATTCCGAGGGCTCCCGGCATAAGGAGTGCGAGGTCTGCGGAGAAACGGTGGAAACCGAGGAAATCGAGAAGATCTACAATCAATCCACCACGGACGAACACGGCGAGGCCATTGTGGGTGGGTATCTGGTGACGGTCAGCGACACCGATACCAAAAATCCCGTAGCCGGGGCCACCGTCACGCTCCGCGCGGATGAGTCCCTGTCCATCCGGCTGCCCTCTGGCCGCCTGTTGGACTATGACGACCAGACCACCATCCTTGTCCAGCTCGTCAAGGACAAGTCCCCTGTTTCCGGCATGGGTATCGCCGTCACTGACCGCAACGACAATTTCAGCAGCGGCAAGACGGATACCGCCGGGCAGCTCACTGTCCCCGGCGGCTCGGATTCCACCAACGAGGACGGCAAGGGCACCGTGGGCTGGGAGGACGAGGACGGCGACCGCTGGACGCTGACCGTCACCGTGGAGGACTATGAAACCAAGCGCCCGATCCCGGACGCCGGTATCTCCATCGGCTCCACCGGCAATATCACCGTCACCCTGCCGGACGGCGAGGACATGGACGAGGACAACCGCATCACCGTCACTGTTACCGACCATGAGCGCCAGCCCCAGGAGGGCCTGTCTGTCATCGTGAAGGGCGACCTGGGCCAGCGGGAAAGCGGCGAAACCGATGAGGCGGGCCAGCTCACCGTGCCCGAGGTGGCGGAGCTGGAGACCCACGGGGCCTATGTGGTGGGTTACACGGACGGCACCTTTGGGCCGGGCCGGAGTATGCGCCGCAGCGAGGCGGCCACTATCTTTGCCCGCCTGCTCTCCCAGCGCCTGGGTGAGCCCATCACCGCCCCCACGACCGCTACCTTCCCGGACGTGCCCGCCGATGCGTGGTACGCCGGGTATGTGTCCTACCTGACCCGCTATGGCGTGGCGGTGGGCTACACGGACGGCCTGTTCCACGGGGACGAGCCCATCTCCCGCGCCGAATTCACGGCTATGGCGGTGCGGTTCTTTGATGCCTACGGGGACGGCGACCAGGAGATCATGGAGGACTACCAGGACTTTTGGGATGTGTCCCCCGGCCATTGGGCGGCGGGCTACATTGAGGACGCGGCCCGGCACGGCTGGGTGGTAGGCTATGAGGACGGAACGTTCCAGCCGGAGGATGAAATCTCCCGCGCGGAGGTCGTTACCATCGTCAACCGCCTGCTGGGGCGCGAGGCCGACCAGGACTACATCGCCAGCGGCCCCCGTGGGCTGGTGCGTTTCCCGGACGTGCCCAGCAGCCATTGGGCCTACTATGACATTCTGGAGGCGTCCAACCACCACGAGGCGGACGTGTCCGGCGATCCCGAGGTCTGGCAGGAGAAGTAAGGAGCCCTGAGACACTTTGTCCCAAGGCTTTTGTGCTCGTCCATCCCGGAGCTCTGGCGGTATATATCCCCCGTCGCCGCCGTCCTTCCGGCGCAGGCGGGAGCGGGCAGTCAAGGGCAAGCCGCCGCAGAGCGGCGGGGGGGGGGGGGGGGGTGGGGGGGGGATGGGGGTGGGCTGAACGATCCCAAAGAGCATCTACATTTTAATGTATAACAGGAGGTATCTGAACATGAAAAGACCCCTTGCTTATATCACCGCCCCTTGGAAGGGCGACATAGCGGACAACGCGGAGCAGGCGGCGCAGTATTGCCGGGCTGTCTACGAGGCGGGCTATGCCCCCATCTGCCCCACGCTGTTTCTGCCCCTGTTCCTCAATGACCCGGTGCCCCAGGAGCATAAGGACGGCATCGACATTGGCCGCGACCTGCTCCGGCGCTCCCGGGTGCTGGTGGTCTGCGGCCACATCGTCACGGAGGAAATGAAAAACGACATCGCCATCGCCCAGCGGCTGGGGATCACGGCCACCACCCTGGAAGGCATTTTGACGGTGAAAGGCCAGGGGAAACGCTGATGCCCTCGCTCTTTGAGGCGTATATCACCAACCTTGGCAAGTACACCGAAGGTAAGATGGCAGGCGAAACGCTGAACTTCCCTACCACCACGGAGGAGGTGCAAGCCCTCCTAAAGCGCATCGGCGTGGACGGGGTACGCTACCAGGAGTTCTTCATTACCAGTTTTGACGGCGATGTGCTGGGGCTCTATGACTATCTCACTGAGTATGAGAATATCGACGAACTCAATCATTTGGCCTGTCTGCTCTCGGAAATGAGCCAGAGCGATTTGGAGAAGTTTGAGGCCATCATTGACGGCGGAGAACACACCTCCGACGTGAAAGACCTGATTAACCTGACGTACAATCTGGACTGCTACGATTTTTACCCCGACGTGGAGGACGAGGAAGCCCTGGGACGGCTGTATCTCCAGGAGTTTGAGGCTGTCCAGGTGCCGGAAAAACTGGTGGATTACATCGACTACGAGGCATACGGGCGGGATGTCCGTATCAATGAGAACGGGCATTTTGCCCCCGGCGGCTATGTGCGGGGCGGCTGGGATTTTACGGAGGTCTATCACGGCATCCAGGACATCCCTGCCGAGCACAAGGTATTCGCCCTGCCCCGGCTCAATATCCGGGAGCAGATGGCAGCCTATCAAGAAGTGATAGACCGCTCCTCTTTAGAGGGGGAGAGACATCCGCCCACCAATGCCCGTGAGGATCGGTAGCCCTTTGGGACACTTTGTCCCAAGGGGCTTTTGTCATATCTGGAGGAGGTGATTGACTGGTAGACGAGGAAGTGTCCCGGCGCACCATAGCGGTCTATGTGAAGGCGGGCAAGCTGACCACCCGGACGCTGGCCCTGGCGCTGCAGGCGGCGGGGCGGCAGATTCGCAAGGCGCACCAAGCCCACCAAACACCCCACGGCAGGCAGACGGTACGGAAACTGATGGCCCACGGTGCGAACACGAACAGCGCCCCCGTGGAGGCCCCGGCCCTCTTTGACCGGGTGGCCCGCAAAATGAACGTGGACTACGCTTTCTACAAGACCAAAGAGGGGAAATACCTGCTGTTCTTCAAATCCGGCCAGGCGGACGCCATTTCCGCCTGTTTCTCGGAGTATTCCCATCTGGTGCTCCGCCGGGGGAGATCCCGCAAGACGCCCATCATGGAGCAGTTAAAAAACGCCCAGGAGCAGGTGCGGCAGCAGCCCCACCGTGAGCAGGAGCGCGTAAAGGAGATGGTACATGAAGATCGGTAACGTCAAGAAAATCCTTTTACCCAACCTGCCCTACCTGTTCTTTTTGTGGGCTTTTCTGAAAATAGGCACCGCCTACCGGCTGGCCCCCGGCGCGGACTTCGCCCACAAGCTCATCGGCCTGGGTCAGACCATCGGCCCGGCCTTTGCCGACCTCGCCCCGGGGCTCCACCCCTTTGATTGGCTGGTGGGGATCGTCGGGGCGGCGGCGCTCCGGCTGGTGGTGTACGCCAAAGCAAAGCGGGCAAAGAAGTTCCGCCGGGATGAGGAGTACGGTTCGGCGCGATGGGGCGGCCCCAGAGATATTGAGCCGTTCACCGATCCCAAGTTTGAGAACAACGTCATTCTCACCGGGACGGAACTGCTCACCATGAACACCCGGCCCAAAAATCCCGCCAACGCCCGCAACCTCAACGCCTGCGTGGTGGGCTCGTCCGGCTCCGGCAAGACCCGGTTCTGGCTGACCCCCCAACTTTTGCAGGCTCATTCTTCCTATGTTTGTGTAGATCCAAAATCCAGCGTCTTGTCCCAAGTCGGTTCTTTTTTACAGCGGCGTGGGTACAAAATCAAGGTGTTCAACAGCATTGATTTTTCAAAATCCATGCACTATAACCCCTTGGCCTACGTCCGCAACGAGGCGGACATTCTAAAGTTTGTGAATACCTTGATTGCCAATACCAAGGGCGAGGGCAAGGAAAGTGACCCGTTCTGGACAAAGGCGGAAACGCTGCTCTACTGCGCTCTCATCGCCTATATCATCTTCGAGGGCCCGCCGGAGGACAGGAATATGAATACTTTGGTGGATATGATCTCCGGCATGGAGGTCAAGGAGAACGACGAGGACTACATGAACGCGGTGGACTATATGTTCAAGGGCCTGGAAAAGCGAAAGCCGGATTGCTTTGCGGTCAAGCAGTACAAAAAGTACAAGCTGGCCAGCGGCAAGACGGCAAAATCCATCCTGATCTCCTGCGGGGCCCGCCTCGCCCCCTTTGACATCCCCCAGCTCCGGGAGATCATGGCCTATGACGAACTGGAACTTGACCGCATGGGCGACAGGCGCACAGCAACCTTTTTCTGCATCAGCGACACCGACAGCACCTACAATTTCCTGGTGGCGCTGGCCTTTTCGCAGATGTTCAATCTGTTGTGTGAGCGGGCGGACAACAAGTACGGGGGTCGCCTGCCCCATCATGTGCGGGTGCTGTGGGACGAGGCGGCCAACACGGGACAGGTGCCAAACCTGGAAAAGCTGGTGGCCGTCATCCGTTCCCGGGAGGTGTCGCTGACGCTCTTTTACCAGCAGTTAGCGCAGTGCAAGGCCATCTATGACAAACACGCGGAAACCATTTTAGGCAACATGGATTCCGTGGTGTTCCTGGGAGGCCGCGAGAGCTCCACCATCAAGGAGATCTCGGAGAACTGGCTGGGCAAGGCCACCATCTATATGCAGACGGACGGGCGCTCCAAGGGCCAGTCCGAGAGCTATAACCTCAACACCCAGCGGCTGGGCCGAGAGCTGATGACCCCCAGTGAGCTTGCCACCATGCCCGGTGACAGGTGCATCTTGCAGCTCCGGGGCCTGCCGCCCTTCTATTCCCCTAAGTACGATTTGAAACGCCACCCCAACTATAAGTTTACGGCGGAGGCGGACAAAAAGCGCAACGCCTTTGACCTGGACAAGCTGATCCGCCGTAGGCGGCGGCCCGGTCTGGACGAGGTGTGCGAGGTGTTCCAGGTGGACGAGCCGATCCCGCTCACGGAGGAGGACGAGGACATCCTCAACTATGACGATGTGGACGACCCGGACGCCTTTTAAGATAGATACCTTTTTATTATTGTTCCTTTGGGACAAAGTGTCCCAAGGCAGCGCCGCCAGTTTTGGCGGCTTAATTTTTTGCCCGGAACTATCCGGAGAAATGGAGGTTTTATGGAGTTTTTCAGTTCCGCGATCACTACTTTGCAGACCCTTGTTGTGGCTCTGGGCGCTGGCCTGGGCGTGTGGGGCGTCGTGAACCTGCTGGAAGGTTATGGTTCCGACAACCCCGGCTCCAAGTCACAGGGAATTAAGCAGCTTATGGCCGGCGGCGGCATCATCCTGCTGGGCACCACCCTGATCCCTGTTCTGAGCACCCTGTTTTAAGGCTGGCCGCCTATGGATTTTCTCACCGACTGGCTCACAGGCTGGCTGAAAGACCTGCTCATTGACGGCATCATGGGAAACCTGGGCGGGCTGTTTGACAACGTGAACGCCTCAGTCGGGGACGTGGCGGCACAGGTGGGAACCACCCCGGCGGCGTGGAACGCCGGGGTGTTCTCCCTGATCCGGCAGCTCTCCGAGACGGTGATCCTGCCGATAGCGGGCATGGTGCTGACCTTTGTTGCCACCTATGAGCTCATTCAGATGCTTTTGGAAAAGAACAATATGCACGAGGTTGACGTGGCGAACATCTACAAGTGGATGTTCAAGACGGCCATTGCCATCCTGATTCTTTCCAACACTTTCAATATTGTCATGGCGGTGTTCGACGTGAGCCAGAGCGTCATCGCGGATGCCAGCGGGCTTGTCCAGGGCTCCACAGACATCTCGGCGGATATGCTGGCAGAGTTGGAAACCACGCTGGAGGGCATGGGCATCGGCTCCCTGCTGGGGCTGTTCATGCAGTCCATTCTCATCCAGGTGTGTATGTTCGCGCTGAACATCATCATCTTTGTCATCGTGTATGGCCGTATGCTGGAAATTTACGGCGCGTCCAGAAGCGCCGCTTTTCATCCAAAGGCGGTGTGCGGGCATTTTGGGAACCCGGCTTTAGCAAGCCGGTAAAGAAAAGTATCAAAGACGTGAAAAGCGTCACTTTAGCGTCATCCGATTTACCCCGGAGGGAAACCACAAGGGGGACAATAGCGTATCGGAAAAATCGCAAGTTGGGAAAACCATCTACCCACGACTGAGCGGCAAGACGCAACATTGTGAATGAGGAGCAAGGCTAAACTGCTTTAAGGGTAGTCCGAGGCGGGATACTCGACCCGGCGGCGCAGGATGGTTGTATTCGCCGTATGTCATAGCGGAATGTGACAGGTAAACACAGACCGCACGATACTTATGACAGCCAGCCGCAGTAAGCGGAAAAGGACGAAAATCCACTACCGACATCACAATACGCTTATCCCAAAGTGTCTAACTGGAGATTGCCTAAACCGGAACGCCGGAACTATCCGGCTATGCGTAATGCCGCAAGGCGATAAATTTCAAGGGGTAAAAACCCAAGAAAGATGACGCTGAATATCCAGCATGGCAACGGAGCCTCCGTAGTAGTCCGAGGGCGGGAAAGCCGTCTACATGGCGAAGGGAGGCAGGATGTCAACCAATTCATAAAAAGGAAAGGTGCGTGAGGCATTATGAGAAGTCCTGAAAATGTGTTGGAAAGCCTAAAATCCAAGGCGTGTAACAAGAGTTACAAGTACGAGCGGTTATACCGCAACCTGTACAATCCACAATTCTATCTGCTGGCATATCAGCGGATACAGGCGAAACCAGGCAACATGACAGCCGGAACAGACGGCAAAACCATTGACGGAATGGGAATGGCAAGGATAAACGCCCTCATTGAAAAGATGCGGGATTTTAGTTATCAGCCTAACCCGGCAAGGAGAACGTATATCCCGAAATCCAATGGGAAAATGCGTCCTCTGGGGATACCGTCATTCGACGATAAACTGATACAGGAGGTGGTGCGGCTCATCTTAGAGAGTATTTATGAGCCAACCTTTAGCGACTATTCCCACGGTTTCCGTATAAACAGAAGCTGTCATACGGCACTCAAATATGTGCAGAAATATTTTACGGGGACAAAGTGGTTCGTTGAGGGAGATATAAAGGGCTGTTTTGACAACGTAGACCATCATGTGTTGATTGCTATTTTGCGAAAGCGGATTGCAGATGAACATTTCATCGGTCTGCTCTGGAAGTTCTTGAAAGCTGGATATATGGAGGATTGGAATTATCACAATACTTATTCCGGCACTCCGCAAGGCTCCATCATCAGCCCTATCCTTGCAAACATCTACATGAACGAACTGGATAGCTATATGGCAGAGTATGCAGAGAAATTCAACTGCGGAAACCGCCGTAAAATCAATCCTGCGTTCAAGAAGAAGCTGGATGTCTGCCGGGGGAAAGAACAAAGGCTTAAAAGAAATCTCTCTAAAATGAGCGAGGAAGAAAAAGAAGGTCTAATTGCAGAAATCCGGGAACTGCGGCGTAGTCTGAAATCTATGCCGTATAGCGACCAGATGGACGATAGCTATAAACGGATTTGCTATATCCGATATGCCGATGATTTCTTAATTGGAGTTATCGGCAGCAAAGAGGACGCAGAACAGATTAAACAAGATGTAGGCTGCTTTATCCGGGACAAACTCCATCTGGAAATGTCCGAGGAAAAGACATTGATTACTCATGGACACGACGCTGCGAAGTTCTTGGGATATGAGGTCACAATCGCCAAAGGCGAACACAACAAAAAGACCAAAACCGGGGCTACCAGACGGGTAAACAATGGAAAAGTCTTGCTCTATGTTCCCCATGATAAGTGGGTAAAACGACTGTTCTCCTACAATGCCCTCAAGATTAAATACGACAAACAAAATGGAAACAAAGAGGTTTGGGAACCTGTCCGGCGCACTCGCCTGTTGCACTTGGACGATTTGGAAATCCTAAACCAGTACAACGCAGAAATCCGTGGATTGTATAACTACTACCGACTTGCAAACAACGTGTCTGTACTCAACAACTTCTACTATGTAATGAGATACAGTATGCTCAAAACCTTTGCTGGAAAATATCGGACACGAATCAGCAGAATTATCCGCAAGTACCGTCAAGGAAAAGATTTTGTTGTGGAATATCCGAAGAAAAACGGCAAGGTCGGAAAGGTATTGTTTTACAATAATGGGTTCCGCCGGGACACTAAAGTAGAAAGCGGAAATCCTGATATAGTAGCAAGAATTTTTGAGAATTATGGGCGTAATAGCCTTATAAAAAGACTGCAAGCAAACAGGTGTGAGTGGTGTGGCGCAGAGAATGTGCCGCTTGAAATACACCATATACGAAAACTCAAAGATTTAAGTGGCAGAAAACAATGGGAAATCGCCATGATTGGGCGTAAGCGCAAGACAATGGCACTCTGCATTGACTGTCACGATAAGTTACACGCAGGAAAGTTAGACTGACATCTGGAGAGCCGGATACATCGAGAGGTGTAAGTCCGGTTCGGAGGGGAGTTCTCGGAAACCTGCCATAGTGATATGGTAAGGCGCCGGGTTCTTACCCTACTCATGTCCAGTTTGGCCCCGCTGCCGATGGCGACCCTTGCCAACCGGGAGTTGGGCGGCATGGGGCAGAACTACATCAAGTCCCTATTCGCCGTGGGATTCCAGGGGCTGCTCATCCTGGTGTGCGTGGCGATCTATGCCGTGCTCGTCCAGGGCATCGCCACCAGTGGCGACCCCATCGGCGCAATTTGGGGGGCTATGGGCTACACGGTGCTCTTGTGTTTCATGCTATTCAAGACGAGCAGCATCGCCCGGAGTATCTTCGGGGCCCACTAAACTTTTGAAGGAGGATTGATTTATGCCAAAAAACCAGGCGGCCCCTATCACCCAGGACGCTGCCATCCAGGAAATGAACCGGCTGCTGTTTGAGGCCCCCATCGCGGAGCTGGCGGAGAGCCAGGGTATCAGCATTGACGAGGCGGTAAAGCTCCGTGTGGAAAAATCCATTGAGGCTGCTCCGCTGCCCATTGAAGTGACGGTACGGCCCATCGAGCCGATGGGCTCCCTGCGGGGCTATGCCAGCGTCAATATCGGCGGCATCGTGGTGGACGATTTCAAAGTGGTGGACGGCAAGAACGGGATGTTCCTGAGTCCCCCCAGCAAGGAGTCCAACCGGACGCGCAGCGGCTACCGGGCCACGACGCGGGTAACGAGCCGGGCCCTGCAGGAGCGGCTGGACGCCCTCACTGTGGATGCCTACAACGCGGCAGTGGAGCAGCTTGTGGCCCGTGTTAAGGCCCTGCGCCCCGCCCCCATCCGGGAGCAGCTGGCGCAGGCGGCCCAGGCTGCGGACAAGGCCAACGCGGAGCGCCCGGCCCCGGACAAGGGCAAGGAGGCCAGGGATGACAGATAGGGCCCCTTTGGGACAAAGTGTCCCAAACGGCCCGGCGGCCCCGGTGGAGTCCGGCATCTACTTCATGGACGGCATCGCGGGCCTGCGCTCCCTGCCCCAGCACTCGATTGACCTGCTGCTCACCGACCCGCCCTACGGCACCACCCGGAATTTTTGGGACGTACCCCTGCCGCTCCCCGAGCTGTGGGAGGCGGTACGCTGGGCGGTAAAGCCCAACGGGGCGATCCTGTTCTTCGCCCAGTGCCCCTATGACAAAATACTGGGGGCGTCCAATCTAAAAATGCTCCGCTATGAGTGGGTGTGGTACAAGAGCCGGTGTACCGGCTTTCTCAACGCCCGGCGGGCCCCGCTGAAAAAGACGGAGAATATTTTGGTGTTCTACCAAAAGCTCCCGCTGTACCAACCGCAGTTCGAGCAGGGCAAGCCCTATGAGCGCATCTGCAAGAAGGGCTCTCTCAGCTCCAACTACGGTAAATATATCCCCAGCGGGAACGGCTCCCCGGACGGACGGCGGTTCCCTGGGAACGTGCTGGCCTTTGCGTCTGTCCAGCACACCATCCACCCAACGCAAAAGCTGGTGGAACTGTGCGAGTATTTCATCCGTACCTACACCCGGCCCGGCGAGCTGGTGGCAGACATCTGCGCTGGCTCCGGCACAACGGCGGTGGCCGCCGTCAACACAGGCCGCCGCTACATCTGTTTTGAAACAGCCCCGGCCATCTTCGGCACCGCCGTCCAGCGTATCCGCGAGGCGGAGGAGACAGTGGCGCGGGGCGGGAAAGGAGTGTGAGCCATCAATCAATATTCTGTGATCTACGCCGACCCACCCTGGCGGTATTCCGCCAAGAGGGTGCAGGGGGCGGCGGAGCACCATTACCCAACCATGAGTATCAACGAATTATGCGCGCTCCCGGTGGCGGAACTGGCCGCCCCGGACAGCGCGCTTTTTTTGTGGGCCACGTTTCCCCAGCTCCCGGAGGCCCTGCGGCTCATCCGGGCTTGGGGCTTTACCTACAAGACCGTGGCCTTTGTATGGCTGAAACAAAACCGCAAGTCCGAGGGCTGGTTCTACGGCCTGGGCTTTTGGACGAGGGGCAACGCGGAGGTGTGCCTGCTGGCGACCAGAGGCCATCCCAGGCGGCAGGCGGCCAACGTCCACCAGTTCATCATTTCCCCCATCCGGGAACACAGCCGGAAACCGGACGAGGCACGGGAGAAGATCGTGGCCCTCATGGGGGACGTACCCCGTGTGGAGCTGTTTGCCCGGCAGTCACCGCCCGGCTGGGACGTGTGGGGGAACGAGGTGGAGCCCTCGGCGGGCCTTTGGGACACTTTGTCCCAAACTGGAGGTGATTGAAATTCCCTATGTAAACGTACCAAACGACCTTTCCAAAATCAAAACGAAGGTGGCGTTCAATCTCACCAAGCGCCAGCTCATCTGTTTCGGCTGCGGGGCTGCCGTAGGCATCCCGGCCTATCTGCTGGCCCGGACCGTGATCGGCAACACCGGCGGCCTGTTCCTCATGCTGGGGGTTATGCTCCCGGCTTTTCTTTTGGCGATGTATGAGCGGGACGGCCTGCCGCTGGAGAAGGTGGCCCGGAACATCATCCGGGCCAAGTTCCTGCGCTCCGGGCATCGGCCCTATCGAACGGATAATATCTACGCCCCTTTTACCCTGCGGGGCGCGATGGAAAAGGAGGATGCGATTGCAAAAAGCAAGCACGCAAAGAAAAAAGCCCGCAAGGGCTGACCGCCGGGGCCGGGGCATGGTGTCCGCCCAGCAGACCATCCCCTATGTAGCGATGTACCCGGACGGGGTGTGCCAACTCCCCGGCGGCCTGTTTACCAAGGCCGTGGAATATGAGGACATCAACTACTCAGTGGCGTCCTCGGAGGATCAATCCGCCATCTTCAATGGCTGGAGCGCCTTCCTCAACTACTTTGACAGCGCCCTGCCGTTCCAGCTCTCCTTTGTCAATCGACGAGCCCACACCGCCAGCCGGTACAAGGTGAATATCCCCATGCAGTCCGACGAATACGACAGCATCCGGGGGGAGTTCGTGTCCATGCTCAAGCGTCAGATCGCCAAGAGCAACAACGGCATTGACCGGGCCAAGTACATCACCTTTGGCGTGCCCGCCGGTTCACTGGGCGAGGCCCGGCCCCGGCTGGAGCGTGTGGAGGCCGACGTGGTGGGAAACCTGCACCGGCTGGGCGTGCAGTCTAATCCCCTGGACGGGCGGGAGCGGCTGGCGGTGCTCCACGGCCAGACCCATCCGGGGAGCCGGGAGCCGTTCCGCTTTTCGTGGAAGGACATTCCCCGCACCGGCCTTGGCACCAAGGATGCCGTTGCCCCCAGCGAGGGCTTTGACTTCTCCCAACCCCGCCTGTTCCGGGTGGGGCGGTATTGGGGCGCGGCGTCCTACCTGCAAATTCTGGCGTCTGAGCTCTCAGACAAGCTGCTGCGGGAGATTCTGGAGCTGGATGCGGAGCTGACCGTCACCATGCACATTCAGACGGTAGACCAGCTCAAGGCCATTAAGACCATCAAGGGCAAGGTCAGCGACATTGACAAAATGAAGGTGGAGGAGCAGAAGAAGGCGATCCGGGCCGGGTATGACCCGGACATCCTGCCCCCTGACCTCATTACCTTTTCCAAGGACGCCGCCGATCTGCTCTCCGACCTGCAGTCCCGCAACGAGCGGATGTTCCTGCTGACCTTCACCATCATCAACCTTGCCCCCACCCGCCAGCGGCTGGAAAACGACGTGTTCACGGTTAACGGCATCGCACAGAAATACAACTGTGCCATCAAGCGGCTGGATTGGCAGCAGGAGCAGGGCTATGTGTCCTCGCTGGCGCTGGGCTACAACGAGGTGGAGATCCAGCGGGGCATGACCACCAGCTCCACCGCCATCTTTGTGCCCTTTATGACCCGGGAGCTCCGCATGGGCGGGCAGGCCCTCTACTATGGCATGAACGCCCTTTCCCACAACATCATCATGGCTGACCGGAAGAAACTAAAATCGGCCAACGGACTCTATCTCGGCTCCACCGGCTCCGGCAAGAGTTTTTCCGCCAAGCGGGAGATCATCAACGTGTTCCTGGCGACTCAAGACCGCATCATCATTGTAGACCCGATGGGAGAATATGCCCCGCTGGTGCGGCGGCTGGGCGGGCAGGTCATTGAGATTGCGCCGGACAGCCCTCACCATATCAACCCTATGGACATCCAGCTCGACCTGGGCGGGGACGAGAGCCCCCTGTCCATGAAGGCGGACTTCCTGCTCTCCCTGTGCGAGCTGGTGGTGGGCGGCAAGGACGGCCTGCAGCCCATTGAGAAAACCGTCATTGACCGCTGCGTGCGGCAGGTCTACCGGGAGCTGGCCCTGGGGATCGGGGACGGGAAACCGCCCTTGCTCCAAGACCTCTATGAAGAGCTGCTCCGGCAGCCGGAGCCGGAGGCCCAGCGGGTGGCGACGGCCCTGGAGCTCTACTGCACCGGCTCCCTCAACCTCTTTAACCATCCGACCAACGTGGACTTGACTTCCCGCGTGGTGTGCATCGTGCTCAAGGGGCTGGGGGAAAACCTGCGGAAGATCGCCATGCACATCACCAACGACTTTGTGACCTCGGCGGTGAATACCAACTTCCACAACGGGATTGCAACGTGGTGCTACTTTGACGAGTTCCACATCCTGCTCCGGGACGCCCTCACCGCCAGCTACTTTGTGGCCGTGTGGAAGATGCTCCGCAAAAAAGGCTGTGTCCCCAGCGCCCTGACGCAGAACGTGAAAGACCTGCTTGCCAGCCGGGAGATCGAGGCCATTCTGGACAACACCGACTTTATGGTGCTATTGGCCCAGGCGCAGAGCGACCGGGCGATCCTGGCAAAGCAGCTCGGTATCTCGGAGCACCAGCTCTCCTACATCACCCACTCCAACCCCGGCGAGGGGCTGCTGTTCTATGGCAGCACCACCATCCCCTTTGTGGATCGGTTCCCCAAGGGGGAGATTTACAACCTGCTCACCACCCGCCCGGAGGACTTGAAGAATGAGCAGGGAGCGTGACGGGGGCCGGGAGCCCAGGCAAGACCCGGCATCCCGGCTGATCTCCGACAAGGAGCAGGCGGGCAAGCTCTCAGACCCCCTGCGGTTTGGGGCGGAATGGGAGCCCGAGCCCGGCACGCCCAAGCAGCGCCGCCCAGATTGGAAAAAGACATCCGCCCGCAAGGTGCGGGAGGCCACGGGGGAACCAGAACGCCGGGAGGATGCCGTGCCCCAGCGGGGCGATTTCCAGCCGGTGTCTGATTCTGTGGAGGGCGCTGCCCCTCTGGATGGCCGGGCAGATCGGTTCCCCCCTGACCGGGCGGCGGAGCCGGTAGCCCCGGATGATCCACGGGAGGCCCCTTGTGGGCCGGAGCATACCGAGCCCCGCCAGGGTCCAGCGGCCCGCCTGCGCTTTGAGGGCGAATCCCCCGCAGACGATCTGGGTGAAACCAATGCCAAGAACTCCCGGCCTGCTGGCCGGAGGCCCGCCTATACCCCAGGGAACGAGGGCGCTACTCCTTTGGGACAAAGTGTCCCAAAGGACGGCGGCGGGAAGTTCCGTATGGAGAGCAGTTCTGAGCAGGTCAATCGCGCGAAATTCCGCATGGAGCAGCGGGAGGCCAAGCTGGACAAGGCTCGGGGCAAGCTGGTAAAGCAGAAACCGCCCAGGAAAAAGAGCCTCATCCGCAAGGCGGCAGGGGCCGCTGGGTGGACGTTTCATGGCTTTGTCCACGGCAAGATTTATGAGAATGAGCATGAGAACGTGGGTATCGAGGGAGCCCACCGCTCCGAGCTGGCGGCGGAGGCGGCTGGCCGGAAGTTGTACCGCTATGGTAAGCGCAAGGTGCGGGAGCACCCCACCAAGGCCGCCCAGCGGGCGCAGTCCAAATTCACCAAGGCAACGGCGGACTACCACTTCCGCATGGCCGCCCAGGAGCATCCGGGGCTGGGAGATAACCCGCTGTCCCGGTTCTGGCGCAAGCACCAACTGAAAAAGCAGTATCGAAAGCAATTCCGCAAACGGGCGCAGGAGGCGGCCAAGTACGGCGGCACCGCCGCTGCCAAGACCGCCACGGTGACGGAGAAGGCCGCCGCCCACACCGTTGGCTTTGTCAAACGGCATCCCGTGGGAGTGCTGCTGGTTCTGGCCTGCCTGCTTATTGTGGTGCTGTTTCAGTCTTGCGTGTCCTCGCTGGCTCCATTGGGCAGCGGCGCGGGCGGTGGGATCGGGGCCACCACCTACGCCGCCAGGGACGAGGACATTCTGGCGGCGGAGGCGGCCTACTGCGATATGGAGGCGGAGCTGCAAGCCTACCTGGACAGCTACGAGAGCAATCATAGCTATGACGAATACCACTTTGACCTGGACGAGATCGAGCACGACCCCTATGTGCTCATCTCCATCCTGTCCGTGCTCCACGAGGGGGAATGGACGCTGGCCGACGTGGAGGGCACGCTGGATGACCTCTTTGACCGCCAGTACATCCTCACGGAGCGGGTGGTGACGGAAACCAGGTATGACGAGAACGACGAGCCCTACACCTGGTACATCTGCTATGTGACCCTGGAAAACTTCAACCTGTCCCATCTGCCGGTCTACATGATGAGCGAGGAACAGATGGCCCGGTACGCCCTCTACATGGCGACCCTGGGAAACAGACCCGATTTGTTTCCAGGCTCCGGCTATGTGGACAAGTACACCCAGCCGGGCGAAACGTATGAGGTACCCGCCGAGTACATGGGCGATGAAAAGTTTGCCGCCCTGCTCACCGAGGCGGAGAAATATGTGGGCTATCCCTATGTGTGGGGCGGCAGCTCCCCGGCCACGTCCTTTGACTGCTCCGGCTACCTGTCGTGGGTGCTCAATCAATGCGGCTGGAATGTGGGCCGCCTTGGGGCCCAGGGGCTCTACGACTACTGCACCCCTACCAGCGATCCCAAGCCCGGCGATCTGGTGTTTTTCGTGGGCACCTATGATACCCCGGGCGTTTCCCACTGTGGGCTCTATCTTGGCGACGGGATGATGCTCCACTGTGGAGATCCCATCGGTTACGCAAACCTAAATTCAAGCTACTGGCAGGCGCACCTGTATGCCTACGGGCGCTTGCCATGATTGGAGGATGATAACATTGGCAACCAGCAAGAGCGCGAAAATCCAGGCCGAGATTGAAAAGGTCAAGGCCAAAATCAGCGAACAGCAGGCTCGGCTCAAGGAGCTGGAGCAGAAAAAACTGGAAACGGAAAACACCGAGATCGTGGACATCGTGCGGGGCATGAGCATTTCACTGGATGAACTGCCCGCGCTGCTCCAGGCTATCCGCTCCGGCGCACCTTTGGGACAAAATGTCTCAAAGTCCGCCCCTACCACTCAGGAAAAGGAGATTGAGGAATGAAGAAATACCGTGTCCTGATGGCGGCGCTGTGCGCCGCCTTTTTGCTGTGCGGCATGACCGCTCCGGCCTATGCCTACTCGGACGAGCCCACCGGGGGCTATGAGGAAACCGATCCCGCCCCCACGGATGAGGACGCCACCGTAGAGGAGGCCCCCGCACCAGAGCCCACCATTGAGCCCGGCGAGGGCTTTTCAGAGGAGGGCCAGTTTGTGACCCGCGATCTGCTCTACGACGAAAACACCAACAAGCAGTTTATCACTGTCCAGACCAAGGGCGGCAGCACGTTCTACCTTGTCATTGACTACGACAAGCCTGTGGACGAGGAGGGCGAGCAGTATGAAACCTACTTTTTAGGCATGGTGGATGAGGCCGACCTGCTGGCCGCCTTTGAGGAAACCGGCGGGGAGCTGCCCACCTGCTCCTGCACGGAAAAGTGCGCGGCGGGGGCTGTGAACACGGCTTGCCCTGTCTGCGCCACCAACATGACCGAGTGCGTGGGGGTGGAGCCGGAGCCTGAACCGGAACCGGAGCCTGTGGAAGAGCCCGAACCGGAGGCCGAGGGCGGTTCCCTGGGGCTGCTGGCGATGGTGCTGGCTGCGGTGGTGATCTGCGGCGTCGTCGGGTGGTACTTCAAAATCTACCGGCCCAAGCAGGAGCGGGCAGCGGCCCAGGCCGAGGAGGACTACGGCGACGAGCCCGAGCCCTATGACGATCCCGAGGAGGACTATGACCCCTACGGCGAGGACGAATACGGCGATGAAGAGGAAACGGGGGATAAATCTTGAATTTTACCAACAACCACCTGGAGCGGGAAATGAGGCGCAAGCCCCGGCAGGAGCAGCCCGATTCGGCTCCGGCCCCCCGTGGCTCCCGGTGCGCCGGGTGCCCCTACTGGCAGGGTATCCGCTGTATGACCTGTTTCCGCGCCCTGCTGCGGCGCGGGAGGTGAGGCGTTGCCCCGTGAACTGACCCGTGAGGAGAAAAAATCCATCCGGGCCCTGGTGACAAGGTGGTGCGCCAACTACGACCGGGACTACGGATGCTTACCATTGGAGTGTGAATGTTATATGCTGATGAAGTGCTGGACGGGCCCCATGTGCCGCTACTTCCGGGACGCCGTTCTCCCCATTGATTCGGCCCTGGCGGTGCAGCTTGCCCAGGAGGGGCCGGTGGAGGAGCTGCGTATCTGCCCCCTGTGCGGCAGGGCCTTTCTCCCCAAGCGGCGGCAGCTCTACTGCTCCCAGGCGTGCCAAGCCGAGGCCAACCGCCGCAAGAGCCGGGAGCGGATGCGCAGCCACCGCCGGAAACAGGGGTACAAGCGTTACGATTAAAGCCCCGGAAACGCCCTGATGACGGGGCTTTCCGGGGCTGCTTTTAAGGGGGCCGGTATGATTTTACGTCCGGCCCCCATTTTCACGGATATTTCAAACATCTTGTGCCAGCGCCCCTTTGGGACAAAGTGTCCCGAAGGGGCGCGGCGCGTGGAAGGAGGCAATATGGACAAAAACCAAGGCTATACCATTCTCCGCGTTGCCATGCTGGAAAATGGCAGGGGCTTTGCCCTGGGGGAAAACCCCAAGGCCCCATCCCGCTATGTGACCTGGGCCTGCTATGACGATGAACACGACCAGCGGCAGTATGAATGGGGCCACTATGGGGATGACTTCGCCGCGATGGAACAGGATTTCAACCGCAGGCTGGTGGAGTACCAGATGCAATTCAAAGTCCGCGTTGTCCAGGAGGAGGCCCCTGGGCTCTACAAGTATTACTCTACCCAGCGGCCTGTGGACATCGGCACATTCCCGAAACCGCCCCGCAATGCCCCGGATGAAATCATCAACTACGGCCAGCGTGTTCCCGTAGAGGGCAGCGCGTTCTTGGCCTGGGGCCATTTGACCTATACCCGGCCCCTGACGGAAAAGCAGGTGGCCGACTATGAGTTGCGGCCCGCCCCCGATGTGGCCGAGTTGTGCCAGAACAGCGGCAGCCGTCCCCGTCCGATCTCTCAGCAGATGAAGGACGCCCAGGCCCAAGTTGAGGCTGACCGTGGCCCGGCGGTTCCGAGGAGGGACGCTCCCGACCGGGGCGACCGTTAGGGGGTGGCCGGATGCCGAAGTATTATCCCATCAGCGAAGAGGCGGCCCGGCGGGCCAACGACCTCAACAGCTACCGTGACTACAAGCCCGGCTCCGCCACGGCCAGTTATCAGGCTCAAGTGGATGCCGCCTATCAACTGGCAGAGGAACAGAAACAGCGTGTTGATCCCATGTACCATGAGAAGATTGACTACCTTGCAGACCTCTATGCCCGCAAGCTGGCGGAAAATCTCAATCAGGCCCATGCCATTGATGCCCGTGTGCCCTCGATCCTAGTTGCCGGAGGCGGCAACTTCCCCGTGCAGAAAAAGCTCAAGCAGAACGCAGCACGGGATAAGAACATGGGCGAGTATCAGCATATCCAGGGCCTGCTGGACAAGATACGCTCCACCGGCACGGCGGGTATCTCCGCCGATGACCGGCAGGCGGTGGAAAAGCTGGAGGCCAAGCTGGAGGGGCTCAAGGCCGACCAGGAACACATGAAAGCGGTCAATGCGTACTACCGCAAGCACAAGACCCTGGACGGCTGCCCCGGCCTAACCGACGAGGGGATCGCCAAGCTCCGGGCCTCTATGGAGCGGGACTGGCGGAAAGACCCGGTGCCCTATCCCTCTTTCCATCTCTCCAACAACAACGCCAACATCCGCCGGGTGCAGCAGCGCATTGACGATCTGAAAAACTGGGGTGACTTTGTGGGCTGGGAGTTCCCCGGCGGCAAGGCGGAGATCAATGAGGGGGAAAACCGGCTGCAGTTGTTCTTTGATGAAAAGCCCACCGAGGAACAGCGGCAGGAGCTCAAACACAATGGATTCAAGTGGGCCCCCAGCCAGGGGGCGTGGCAGCGGCAGCTCAACCGCAACGCCATCTTTGCGGCAGGCAGAATAGACTTCCTGCGCACCGAGGACGGTCAGAGCCCCGTCCGGCTCCAGCCCTTTGCTCGGCAGGAACGGGAGGAGCCGTCCCGGTGAGCCGGAACAGGCGGCGGCCCATCCACCTGCACGTTATGGTGTCTGAGGAGGAGCTGGCGCTGCTCCAGGAGCGCATGGCCGAGGCCGGGGTGCGAAACATGGGGGCCTTTGTACGGAAGATGGCCCTCAATGGGTATGTGCTCCACGTTGACCTGGGGCCGGTGCGGGAGCTGGTGTCCCTCCAACGCCGGTGTTCCAACAATCTCAATCAGGTGGCGATCCAGGCCAACACCTACGGGGGCATCTACCCCCAGGACATCGCCATGCTGCAAAAGGACTATGCCGATCTGTGGGAGCCCCTGTCCGAGTTGCTGAAAAAGCTCTCTCAGGTGGTGGAAATGTAAATGGCCGGGGAGCGGTGTGCCGCTCCCCGGTTTGCCCGGCTTTGGGACAAAATGTCCCAAGGCCGGGCAAGCCGGAGGCATCCTTTACACCCTATTTTCCCGGCGTTATAATATACATATAGAGGGAAAATGACGAGAAATCCAAGACTTTTTAGGAGGTTTTCATCATGCGTATTATCTTGAAAATCGCCGCGTTCCCCTTTGCCCTGGCCTGCTCTGTCCTCGCCGCCGTGGTCGCTCTGGCGGCTGGTATGTCCAACGTACTCTTGGAGGCGCTGGGCGGGCTCTGTCTGATCTGTGCCCTGTTCGCGTGGTTTATCCAGGGCAGCGGTCACGACGGCCTACTCATGCTGGGCATCGCCGTATTCTTCGTCGCGCTGGGCCTGCTGGCCGACGCTATTGCCGATGGGCTTAGTTCCCTTGCTGGCTCTCTGTGGGGTGTTGTATTTGGATAAGAAGATGAAAGAGTCCTGCTTGAACTGCAAACATAAGGCCGGATGCCTGCAAAGGAGCACAACCATTTTCATGCTGTTCATCGCCACAGGCCGGGACGAGATGGTGCCCGAGGCTCAAAAGAATATGAACATCCGTGCGTCCTGCAACCGTTGGGCCCCGGCGGAGCGAACTGAATGACGCTTGCCCTTTGGGACAAAGTGTCCCAAACATAACCGGCGGCCTTGTGGCCGCCGGTTTTTCTGTGCGGAAAGGGGGAATACCACGGCCACAACATTCATCAAACCACACAAGCAGGCCCCGCGCCGGACGGCTCTGCAAAGCCTGAAAGACCGCTTTGATTATGGGCTCAATCCTCAAAAGCTGGGGGCCGTGTCCGCTTACCTCTGCGATCCCGCCACGGCCCACGTCGAGTTCCTGCTGGTGAAAAGCCAGTATCAGGCGGAAACGGGACGGGAGGTGGAGCGCGGAGCTCTGTGCTATCAGATCCGGCAGGCGTTCCCCAAAGGGGAGATTACCCCCGAGGAGGCAAACAAGATTGGCTATGAAACGGCCATGCGCTGGACAAAGGGAAAGTATCAGTTCTTTGTCTGTACTCATATCGACAAAGGCCATGTGCATAATCACATCTATTACAATTCCACCGCCTATGACCGCTCCCGGAAGTTCCGCAACTTCATCGGCTCTACCTTTGCGCTGCGGCGGCTCTCTGATCGGGTGTGCATCGAGCATGAGCTCTCTATCATTCAAAATCCCAAGCTGCACAGCAAGGGGCGCTTTCTCCACTATGGCCAATGGATGGGCGGCATCCGGCAACCATCACAGAAAGAACAACTCCGGGCTATCATCGACGAGGTGTTGACCAAGCCCCCTGCCGATCTCCCGGCCTTCCTCGCAGCGATGGAGGCGGCGGGCATCCAGGTGCTCCACGGGCGGGGCGGTGTGATCTCGTTCCAGCTCCCCGGCTTTGAGCGGCCCGCCCGCTGGCGGAGTTCCACCTTGGGGGACGGCTACGGCCCCGAGGCTGTCCAGGCCGTCTTGGAGGGCAGGGCCCCAGCCCGCGCTGGAGGCGGTGGGGACACCCGGCCCAAGGCACGGCGGGTCAACCTTGTCATTGATATTCAGCAGCGCATGGCCCAGGGCAAGGGGCCGGGATATGAGCGGTGGGTCAAGCTCTACAACCTAAAGCAGATGGCCGCAGCCCTGCAATTCCTCCAGGAGAATGGCCTGACCGACTATGACGAGCTGGCGGTCAAGACCGACGCGGCGGTAGATCGTGCCCACGCCCTGGCCGGGGAGCTCCGGGCCGTGCAGGAGGAACTGGGCCGCACGTCGGAACTCATGGGGGCTGTGGTGCAATACGCCAAGACCCGGCCTGTATTCGACGGGTACAAGGCGGCCCGGTACAGCAAAAAATATCTGGCCCAGCACGAGGCGGAGTTGGCCGACTACCGGGCGGCTCGGGCCACCATGAATGAACTGCTTGACGGCGAAAGGCTCCCCAAAATGGATGCGCTCAAAAAAAAGCGCCGGGAGCTGGCGGAGCAGAAAAAGGCCCTTACCGCACAATACCGCACCGCTCAAAAGGAGATGCGGGAGATCGTCACGGTCAAGGGCAACATTGACCATCTACTCAACCTCACCGGCGGACGCGCCGATAAGGAACAGGCCCGGTAGGGCCGGTTCCGCAGCCTGACCTTTGGGACATTTTGTCCCAAAGGTGCCGGGTTTGGGGAGGCTCCCCAACAAGCATTTTCGCAGGGCCTCGCCCCTGCGAAAATGGGAAGTGTGTCCACACTTGCCTTGCTTGCTGTTTTGCGCTCCCCCGAAAATGGGTGCAAAAAACGGAGGCTCTTATTTCTGAACCTCCGTTTCTCTGGCTTTCTTGAGCCCTTCGGCTGTGGCTTCCATGACAACGAGTTCTTTTTCATTCATGGAGTCTAAAAGTACATCAATGTGTTTTCGACAACTGTTTCCGCCGCGATTTCCCTCTGTATAGAAAAACTGATCTACTGAAATATCGAATAGCGTAACGAGCTTAAAAAATAAGTTGAAGCTGGGGTGCTGGCCTTTGTTCTCGATGTTCATAATGGTTCGGTCGGTCTTGCCGACCAGTTCCGCAACATAGGCTTGCGTCCATCCCTTGTCCTCTCTGGCCTGTTTCAGTGCCAGACCGAGCCCATGAAAGTCAAACCTTCTTTCATCATGATTCATTCTCATATCACCCTATATCATTGTACATTTCGGGTTAGATTATGAGAATGTAATTATATTTAATGTTAAGTGCTATTTTATTTCTGTTTTATCGACTTGTATTGTTCGAGCAAAAGAACTACAATAGAAAAAATGGAGGTGCACTATGGACTATATGACTCTGAAAGAGGCAGGCGAAAAATGGGGTGTGACCCCTCGACGGGTAAACTATTATTGCGCCGATGGTCGTATTCCCGGTGCCGTGAAGATGGCGACAATCTGGCTGATCCCCAAAGATGCGGAAAAGCCCGTGGATATGAGGACAAAACAAGGAAAGGGATTAAAAGATGAATAAAATACTGCTCTTAGAGGATGATGTAAGTCTGGTAGATGGCTTGGTCTACTCTTTGGAAAAGAATAATTTTGATGTTGAAGTTGCCCGAACTGTATGTGAGGCAAAACAGTACTTGTCCGAGCTAGACAGATATGACTTATTGATTTTAGATGTCACCTTGCCAGATGGAACTGGATTTGATGTATGTGAAAAAGTAAGAAAAGAAAATCAGTACATACCGATCATATTCTTGACTGCATCGGATGAAGAAGTCAGCGTAATCCGCGGATTGGATAGCGGCGGAGATGATTATATCGCCAAGCCTTTCAAACTGGGGGAATTGTGTTCCCGTATTCGGGCTCTGCTGCGCCGAGCTGGGGTCTCCAAAAGCGGAAAAAACACTTCTATTAAATGTGGCGACATTAGCATTGACCTATTAGGCAACCGAGCAACTTTACAGGGGAAAACATTGGATCTAACAAGCGCCGAATATCGCTTGCTATGTCTGCTGGTCAAAAATGCAAATCGTGTCGTGACAAGGGCCATCATTCTAAATGAGTTGTGGGATGATACAGGCAATTTTGTAGATGATAACACCCTGTCAGTTTATGTGCGACGGCTTCGTGAAAAAGTGGAATCTGATCCATCACATCCTGAACACCTCATAACAATCCGTGGGTTTGGCTACCAATGGAAAGAGGTGTCTGAATGAGTTTATACCGTGATAAACAGATTAAAGGCTTCTTGCTATTTTTAATCTCATTTACTCTGCTGTTTATAGGTATAGGAATCGCTTTAGCCATCTATCAGGTAAACAATTTAGAAGTGCTATGGCTTATGCACGATGAAGCGGTTGTATCCTCGCTTTTGGAACATGGAGCTTCTAAAGAAACGATTGCAACTGCTTTTACGAACACAGAAATCAGCGAAGGCGGCCGTTCATTATTAGCGGCTACGGGTTTGGGAAAACAAGCAGAAATCAATATGCGGCCCTTTCTCAACCAATTTCAGCAATCTACTGTCTGCATTATGCTCTGTGCTATGATGTTTTTGCTCTTTATGCTTGCCATAGGAATGTTCGTTTTTTTCTGGAAAAGAAAGCGATTGTATCAGCAAGCAGACAGAGTATTGACAAATTACATCAACGGGGATTACTCCTGCCATTTACCACAGAATTATGAGGGAGGCATTTTCCAAATATTTTCCTCGGTGGAACAACTTGCAACCATGCTACAATCGAAAAATGAAACAGAGCATAGGGCAAAAGAGTTTTTGAAAGATACCATATCGGATATATCACATCAACTCAAAACACCTCTCGCGGCCCTCGCCATGTATCAGGAGATAATTGAGAACGAGCCGGATAATGCGGAAACGGTAAAGCAGTTTGCTGCTAAGATGGGAATTTCTCTAAAACGCATGGAGCAGCTCATCTTATCAATGCTGAAAATAACCCGGCTGGATACGGGAAACATCGTTTTTGAGAAAAACAAGTGCCGTGTGTCCGAGTTGATTGCACATTCGGTCAATGAATTAACCACAAGGGCCAAAAATGAAAACAAAGAAATTCAGATAGCGGGTGATGATGAGCAACAGCTTATTTGTGATATGGACTGGACGAGTGAAGCGATTGGAAATATCGTGAAAAATGCTCTGGATCACACACAAGATGGCGGAATGATCTGCATTACATGGGAGCGCACTCCTGCTATGTTTCGTATTCTCATTTCTGATAATGGAAACGGCATAGCCCCGGAAGATATTCACCACATTTTCAAACGCTTTTATCGCAGTAAACATTCCCTTGATACACAGGGAATTGGGCTGGGGCTACCTCTTGCTAAGTCTATCATCGAAGGGCAAGGTGGTGTAATCTCGGTGCAAAGTGAAATCGGTAAGGGCACGACATTCACGCTGTCTTTCCTTACAGAACTGTAAGGTCAAATTCACCTGGTTGTAAGCTGTTTTTGTTATCTTTTTAGGAAAGGAGGTACGGAGCGCAATGGAAATTTTGAAAGTACAAAACCTATGTAAAACTTACGGGATAGGCGAAGCGAAAGTGGACGCCTTAAAAAATGTATCCTTTTCACTCAACAAAGGTGAGTTTGCCGCAGTTGTCGGAGAATCCGGCTCTGGAAAAAGCACTTTGCTGAATTGTGTTGGTGCGTTGGATTCTCCCACTTCCGGTCACATCTGGGTGGATGGACAAGACCTGTTTTCTATGAAAGAGGAACAGCGCACAATTTTCCGCCGCCGCAATATCGGCTTTATTTTTCAATCCTTTCAGCTTGTCTCCGAACTGAATGTAGAGCAGAACATCATGTTCCCTCTGCTGTTGGACTACCGCAAGCCCGATCCGACAGCGGTAAACGAAATTTTGGAGTTGCTGGGCCTTACAGAACGGCGGAACCATCTGCCGAGCCAGCTATCCGGCGGCCAGCAGCAGCGCGTCGCTATTGGACGGGCTTTGATTACAAAGCCTAAACTGATTCTTGCAGACGAACCTACGGGCAATTTGGACAGCAAAAATAGTCAGGATGTTATTGCGCTGCTTACACAGGCATCCCGCCGTTATCAGCAAACAATCCTGATGATTACCCACAACAAAAACCTGACAACATCTGTTGACCGGGTATTCCGGGTATCCGATGGCATCCTCACGGACTTGGGAGGGAACACAGATGAAGCGTTATCTTGACCTTGTTCCCATATCCGCAAAAATTCATCGGAAGCAAAGCCGGATGTCCATTTTCTGTATCGTGCTGGCTGTATTTCTGATGACTACTATCTTTGGTATGGCGGATATGTTTATCCGCAGCCAAGTTATCAAAACACAGGCAGAAACGGGAAATTGGCATATTGGAGTACAAAACATTACGGATGAAAATGCAGCCATTATTGCTGCACGTCCTGATGTTGAGGCTCTCGCCCCCTATGATGTTCTGAACTATAACGGCAACCGAGGGTACACCTTAAATGGGACGGAAACGCTTATCTGTGGTGGCAATGAAACTCTGTTTACAAAAATCTTTTCAAATATGATTGCAGCAGGCAGTTTTCCGCAAAGTAGCGATGAGGCAATGGTAACTGTAAATGCCAAAGATATGCTCAATTTATCTATTGGCGATCATATCACCGTTGATATGCCGAATGGGGCAGAGCATACATTTCGTATATCTGGATTTGTCAAAAATACTGCCAATCTTATGAGCAACGATTCCTACGGCGTATTTATCACGACAGAGAAATTTCGTTCTCTTTTGACTGACACTGGAAATGGCGAGTCAGTTGGCAGCAGTACGGTTTTTTATGTTCAGTTTTCTGACACAGGAAATGTCCAAAATGAAATCTTAGATTTGAAATCACAATTTGGGTTAAGTGATGATCAGGTTTTTGAAAATACGAAGCTGCTGGGTTTACTTGGGCAGAGCAGCAATTCTTTTATGATGCAGGTTTATACATCTGCGGGTGTCTTATTTATTTTGGTCCTGTTTGCGGGTATTATGATGATTGCAAGCAGCCTGAATAGTAATGTTGCCCAGCGAACAGAGTTTTTCGGCCTGATGCGCTGCATTGGTGCAACACCCAAACAGGTCATGCGCTTAGTTAGAAAAGAAGCCCTTAGCTGGTGCCGATTTGCGATTCCCATAGGCGTTTTAAGCGGTGTGGTTGTGATATGGGTTCTGTGTTTTGTTCTGCGGGTTCTTAGCCCGGAATACTTTGGTGCTATGCCCGCATTTAGTATCAGCATACCGAGCATACTGGCAGGAATTATTGTGGGATTGCTTACCGTTCTCTTGGCAGCTCGATCTCCGGCAAAAAGGGCCTCAAAAGTTTCTCCGCTGGCGGCGGTTTCCGGCAACGCCAATGCTTTGCAGCCAGTCCGCAAAGCCGCAAATACCAAATGGCTGAAAGTAGACGCCTCGCTTGGGATTCATCATGCTAAATCCAGCCGCAAGAATTATGTCTTAATGGTTGCCTCTTTTGGCCTTAGTATCGTCCTGTTCCTCTCCTTTTCTGTGACGATTACTTTTATGAACCACACTTTGACGCCGCTGTATCCGTGGGCGCCGGATATATCTATTGTTAGTCCAGATAACACTTGCTCTGTTGATGAAGCTTTTGTAGACGAGTTAAAAGAAAATCCTGTTGTAGATGCAGTCTATGGCCGGATGTTTGCATACGATGTTCCCGCCACGGTGAATGGGGCAGAAAAAACGATTGTCCTGATTTCTTATGAGCAGCTGCAGTTTGAATGGGCCGCCGACTATTTGCAATCGGGCTCATTAGAGGCTGTGCAAAATGAGCTGAATACTGGTTTGACTGTGTTTGATTCGCAAGGTTCCATGCAAGTAGGCGATATAGTTACGATGGAGATAGATGGCCGGCCTGTCGAAATTGAGATTGCCGGACTTCTTTCTGCCAGCCCATTCAATAGTGCCGGAGATTCTGCAATCATCATTTGCTCTGAAGATACTTTCCGGCAAATCACCGGGGAAGAAAACTATACCATCATTGATATGCAGCTATCTGCCAGTGCCACAGACGATGATGTAAATACCATCCATCGCACTTATGGAGCAGGATTCGATTTCGTTGACAAGCGGATGGATAACAGCAGTACATTAGGTGTTTATTACTGTGTATGGCTGTTCCTCTATGGATTTTTGGCCTTGATTGCTTTGATTACCATTTTCAATGTGATTAACAGCATTGCTTTGAGTGTAGCAGCTCGAACAAAACAGTATGGGGCTTTCCGGGCGATTGGTTTAAGTACCCACCAGCTTTCCAGAATGGTGATTGCGGAAGCAGCCACCTATGCTGTTTCCGGCTGCATCATTGGCACCTTGCTGGGGCTGATCTGTCATAAACTTCTCTTTAGTTTGCTGATAAGCTACAATTGGGGTGAGGCATGGACAATGCCATTCACAGAACTAGGTATTATTCTCTTAATTGTAGTCCTTTCTGTAATTCTGGCCGTGTATGGGCCAATCCAGAGAATACGCAAGATGTCCATTGTTGACACGATCAGCGCGCAATAAATTTAGTTCATATATTTACAAAGCAGGCGGTTTGACTATAAAGCCGCCTGCTTTTATTGAACTTACATTTTCGTAAGCCAAAATTCACCTGTTTGTAAGCTGAAATTGTTATCATTAAAACAGAAATTGAGAATACACAGCATCTTATATCTGCTGAACGGCAGCAAAAGAAAAAAGCCGTCGTACAGCAGCTCTTTTAACACGCCCGTATAATCAGCGGCGGCTTTGAATAAATCAAGGCCGCCGCTCCTTTTGTTCTCTGAGAAATAGCTAAAAATCATGGCGGCTTTGGGAAGGAGCCGCCGTGAAGCAAAAAAATTTTCAATATAATTTGGTAAGACCTGACCTGTCAAAAAAAGTTTATCCCTCAAGCAGGATCAGTCCGGCGGCGGACACGAAATCTGGCAGAATGTAAATGATAATATAATTTCATGCGTCTGTGTGGCACTATACCGCGCAGGCGCATTTTACTTACTACGCTTTGGGACACCTTGTCCCAAAGCCGGCCGGGAGTGTCCCCGTTGCCGATCCCCGCCGGAGCTCCGTTCAGAACGCAATCCACCCCACCCAAAATCTGAACGGAGGAATGACTAATGACAACCATCAACCTGCGGGAGTTTTTCTATTGGTACAAGGTGGACGAGTACATCGAAGTCAGCGACGAGGTGGCCGAGGAACTCCAGGCCGATAAGCGGTTTGAGGCTGCTTATGCCGAGCGGGTGCGTTACAACAAGGCATTTTATTCACTGGACTGTGATGACGGGATTGAATACTCTGCCTGCCTGCATGAGCCGACGCCCCAGGAGCTGCTGGATCGGGTGGAGCTGTTCGTCCGGCTCTGGAACGCCCTCAACTCCCTGCCGGAGATCCAGGGACGCCGGGTAGATGCCCACCTGATCCTCGGCAAGAGCATACGGCAGATTGCCAGGGAAGAGGGCGTGAGCAAGAGCGCCGTCCGGGATTCTATCCACGGAGGTTTGGAGAGCATGAAAAAATATTTGAGAAAAAATTTCTGATTTGCCTGTCCATTTGGCTCTGTTTTCTGGTGGTATATGAGAGGTAGTGATTGACCTCTCCGCAGCAGAATAGCGGAGGCCCCGACTTAGCGCGGGGAGCTCAGCGGTGGGTGCTTGGCATCAGCGCCGCAGGTGGGACAGGCCCCCCACGGCCATAATCCGCCGGAGCAGGTTTGGCCGCCTGCCCGTCCGGGCCACCGCCTCTGCTGTGTGGGGACGCCGTGCCGAGGACTGCTGTCTTATGACGGGCCAAGGAAATGGGCGCGGCGTCCCCAAAATTCAATAAAGGAGGCAATCCCATGAATTGTGATCCCGAACTAGAGGCCCTGCTCTCTCGGTCATGGAGTGACAACGCCTGCCGGGGCTATGTCATCTACGCGATGGAACGCTGCTGTTTTTCCCCCGGTGACATCCGGCGTGTGATGGCAGAGCTCCATGAGGTCTTTGATTTCTGCGGGCTGGAGGAGGCCCAGCAGCACTTTGAAAACAGTACCTACTGACCCTGGGACAAATTGTCCCAAGGTGGAGCAAGGCAAGAGGGCGGCACTTCGACGGTGCCGCCCTCTTGCGTTTCCCCACGGGACAAGGGAGACTTTTTAAGTTGTCGTTTTTCGTTCTGTTGAGGAGGTAACGCTATGCCGAGAAACTCTACCACGCTCAAGGTGGACGGGTACGAGATTTCCGCCACCTTTACCGAAACCCGAAACACGGCCATTTCCGGCCATCTGAAACAAATCCTGTTGGCGTCGTTCACTAGCGGTTCCCCCAAGTCCGGCTCCGGTGACATCCTTGTGATGTCCCCCGAACAGAGGTATAATAAGGATGGTGGTAGACACCATGTACCTTGAAAATTACATAGATTGCGTATTGATCCGCATCTTCATATTGCCCTACTGACAATATGAAAGGACGGGTCAACGATGAAAAATCGAGTTTGCACATTATACCGTGTTTCCACCGACAAGCAGGTGGATCACAACGATAAAAACCAAGCCGACATTCCCATGCAGCGGAAAGCCTGCCACGCCTTTTGTGAAAAAATGGGCTGGGTAATTGTCCATGAGGAACAGGAGGAAGGTGTTTCCGGCCACAAGGTAAGGGCGGAAAACCGGGATAAGCTGCAAATCATCAAGGAGCTGGCAAAGCAGAAAAAGTTTGATATTCTGCTGGTGTTCATGTTTGATCGTATCGGGCGTATCGCTGACGAAACGCCCTTTGTGGTGGAGTGGTTTGTAAAGAACGGGATCGAGGTGTGGAGCACCCAGGAGGGGGAGCAGCGCTTCGACAGCCACACGGACAAGCTCACCAACTACATCCGATTCTGGCAGGCTGACGGCGAAAGCGAAAAGACCTCTATCCGTACCAAGACCGCATTGGGCCAGCTCGTAGAGGGCGGCGGCTTCAAAGGCGGTCTTGCTCCATACGGCTATGACCTTGTAAAAAGCGGGCGCTTCAACAAGCGCAAGCATGAGCTCTATGATCTGGTAGTCAATGAAACCGAGGCCGCCGTGGTACGGATCATTTTTGACAAGTATGTGCATGAGGGCTTCGGCGCTCAACGGATTGCCACCTACTTGAACAAGCAGGGCTACCGTGCAAGAACGGGTAAGATGTGGCACCACGCCAGCATCCGTGGCATTGTCTGCAATCTCACCTATACGGGCGTTCTGCGGTGCGGGGAAAGCCGCTCCCAAACGCTGCCCCACCTGCAGATTATTCCGCCGGAGCTCTTTGAAGCGGCCCAGCACATCCGTACAAACCGGGCCAACAGCGCCGAGCAGGAGCGCCATGTCCCGATGAACACCAGAGGCAACTCGCTTTTGGCTGGGAATGTGTATTGCGGTCACTGTGGGTCAAGGCTGTCCCTCACCACCAATGGCAAGGCTTATCCCTGCAAGGAAGATCCCAATCGGGTGGTGAAGCGTGTGCGGTATGTCTGCTACGGGAAAACCCGCAAGCAGACAGACTGTGACGGTCAGACGGGCTACACGGCCCATATCCTTGACGGGATCATTGATAAGCTGGTACGCCAAATCTTTGAGCGCATGAAAGCGATCCCTAAAAGCGATATCGTCAATATCCGCTACCGGGAAAAGATGGAGGAGCGGAAAAGCCTGCTCCATAGTGTCCAGGTGGAATATACCAAGGCTGCCGCTGACCTTGAAACATTAAAGGGCGAGGTTATCAAAACGATTCGTGGGGAGAGCACCTTTTCCAAGGAGCTGTTGGGCTCTCTGATTGCCGAGGCTGAGGCTAAATGCCGGGAGCTTCAAGAGAACCTGGAAACGGCACAGGCGGCCTATGACGAGGGGAAAGCGGTGCTTGCTTCGCTGAACGCCCAATATGACGATATTATCTCATGGGCGGAAATGTACGACACGGCCAGCATGGAGGCCAAAAAAATGATTGTCAACTGCTTGATCAAGCGGGTAAAGGTCTACCGGGACTACAAGCTGCACATTGATTTCAATATCGACTTTGAGCAGTTCACAGGTGGGCTGGACATCGTGACGATTGCCGCATAAAGCAAAAACCTCATTCCCGAAGAAATGAGGTTTTCGTTTCACTCTCTTAAGAGATGGTGGAGATAAGCGGGATCGAACCGCTGACCTCTTGAATGCCATTCAAGCGCTCTCCCGAACCATCAGGTATGCCCCCCCTGATGACTTGGGAAAGGGCTTGAATATCCCGCTCCGGCAATTACTGAGAGATGCATTGAGTATAGCATGGAAAGTATATGTTGTCAACTGGCCATATCAAACTTTGATATGTACCCCTCGCCGTGATCGTGGCGAGGGTGAGAGCTTATTGCGCCATAGGCAGTTCATAGGTATCGCATTCGTCGATGCTGTCGATACCGTTCAGGAACTGCTCTACATTGATGTTGAATTCAATCTTGATTCTATAGTCCCGGAACACCGAAACCTTTTTGATGATGTAGCCGCAGATCATTTTCTTGACCTCCATCGGGCTTTCATCAAAAATCTTGGACCAGGACACGATCCGGTTGAACTCGGCCTTCATCTCCTCGATCTTAGAGTTTCCATCATTCAGTTCCGCGGTAAGGGTCGTGATTCGTTCACTGGTGGACAGTACCTTCTGTCGGGTATCCTCCAGCATTTCAGTCAGCACATCTTGCGGCAGGGCGCTTTTCCCTTGGATCGCCTTCAGTACCTCGGCCTTGAGGGATTCATATTCCTTATTGGCCTTGGTGTTTTCGGCTCTGGCCCGCTGCAATTCCGAGCGTATCATTGCCATCTGCTTTTGAACCGCGCTTCCCACAATCATGTCGTTGGAAGCTCCCTGCATCTTGTCGAAGACCTGATGCAGCACCTCAGTGACGATCCCGTCCAGAATGTGCATTGTGTATCCAGTCTGTCCTGTACATTCCTGACGGCGCCGGGTCTTGTTGTAGCATACATAGCGAATACGTTTTTTATGGACCGGCGTCCCATCCGCAAGGCGGGTGGTTGTCCCGTTGGTAGTGAGCACCAGCCGGCCTCCACAGTGGCCGCAGAAGATGTTCCCGGAAAGCAGGGATTGGCCTGTGGTATTCAGCGGTACTGTACGCCGCTCTTTCCGCTCATTGGTCCGCTCCAGCATCAGTTTCTGCGCCAGGTCGAATTGGTCTGGGGCGATGATCTGGAGGGCCTCAAAGGGACCGGCATAGGTTTCTCCGCTCCGAAGGATTCCCTTGTAGAGCGGGTTGTGCAGGATGCCCCCCACACTGGCGTCGTGCCAGTTTTGTCCCTTCCGGTTTTTGATCCCGTGGTCGTTGAGGAAGTTGGCAAGGCGCCATCTGCCGTAACCGGACGAAATGCAGAGGTCAAACATCATCCGGACGACTCTGGCCTCGTCCTCATCAATGACCAGCATGTACACCTCATGTTTGCGCTTGTTGAGGATGCCGCTCTTTTCCAGCCGGTACCCGTATGGTGCGTTTCCACCGCGGAACCGGCCTTCCTCTACCATCTGGCCAAGGGCCGTTTTGGTGCGCATCGAAGTTTTCTGGCTCTCTCCATCGGCCTGCCAGAAACGGATGTAGTTGGTCAGGCGGTCCGTGTGGGACTCAAACCGCTGCTCTCCTTCCTGTACGCTCCAGACGCGGACGCCCTTTTTAGTAAACCACTCCACAACGAAGGGTGTTTCATCTGACTTGCGGCCCAGTCGGTCGAACATGAAGACAAGCAGAATATCGAACTTGCCCTGCTCTGCATACTTCTTGATGAGCTGCAGTTTATCACGGTCATCGGCGCTGACTTTATAACCGGATACGCCAGTTTCCTGCTCCTCGCCCACGATGACCCAGCCCATTTTCGCCGCAAAATCGTGGCAGGCTTTTCTCTGCATAGGGATGTCTGCCTGGTTGTTTTCATCGTGATCGACCTGCTTGTTGGTGGAAACTCTGTATAAACAATAAACTCTTTCAGCCATTGATATCCGTCCTCTCATGTTTTTGTGTGAGAGGGCGGACACCCAATCATTCTATTCGATTATCAAGGTTCCCGGCTTTTGCCATACCCATTATCTCACACTACGGCCAGAATAGCCAGGGGAATTGATAATCTTTTTGGAGGTAAATCTGCAGTAAATGGGCTGGTATGTTGGGTTATCCTGTACTTTGCTCAAAGTTTTTGGGCCTCATCAGTCTGCCAAAAGCGAATGTAGTCAAGCATGCGTTCTGCGTCAACGGCGTCTATGATCTCTCCCTCATAGACGCTCCAAACATGGATGCCCTTCTTGGTAAACCACTCTGCGATGAATGGGGTTTCGTTGAGATTGCGTCCCAGCTGGTCATACATAAAGACCAGCAGGATATCAAACTCACCCTGCTCAACAGCCTTTCTAATGCGCTGTAACTTAACACGGTCATCAGCGCAGGCTTTATAGCCGGACACGCCGATCTCCTGCTCCTCGTCAACAATGTTCCAGCCTTTTTTCTCTGCAAAATCGTGGCAGGCGTTCTTCTGCATGAGAATGCTTTCCTGATCTTTACCTCTGTATAAGCAATAGACTCTTTCAGCCATTTTACTGACCATCCCTTCATCAAATCTTCTGAATGCAAGACCTTCAGCAAGTCGTTCTATTTCTGGAGCATTGCATAGGCGCTCAGGAGAGCCTGCTTTACTAATACAGCAACTTCAGGATTTTCTTTTTCTGCAAAGCAGAGAGTGACCTTATAGCCCTGAACCGAGATATGCATTTCAGGCTTTTCTTCGTCGATTCTGAGTACCCTGTTCATAGTAATCCTCCTAAAAATAAAGCATCGGCTATCCTAAAAAGATAGCCGATGCTTTTCAATTTCTAATTGTAACTGCTTAGTGGCGATAGTCCTTTTACAGAGTAGGTTCGATTGACTGCATACCGATTTCCTGTACTTGGACGATATCCAATGTTGGCAGAGCCTTCAGATAATTCTCTACATTCCAGTATTGGACCCCATTTTCCATCTGCGCATCTTCGCCGCGGTACAGGATATAGCGCCCCTGGATGGGGCCAAAGCGCCGTTCCGTCCTCTGGCATTTATCCTCATCGACGAGGTGCCGGTATTGAAAGGGAACCTGTTTGCTGCTGTGTTTGATTTCAAAGATCTCACAGGAGTTTTCTTTCTGGTCATAGATGACCATGTCAAACTCGCCAGCCTCAAACTGCAGTTTGAAAACACGGTGATCCTTGTCGGCCGCCTTCATGGTTTCCAGCAGCACAATATCTTCCATCATCCGGCCGCGGACTTCTTCAAGGATGCGGCCCGTGATCTGCGTTTTATCATATTCGCTGAGCGCCGAGAACTGCTCATCCTTCAACAAGGAATGGACAAGGGCCTGAGCCTGACAATATCGCATTCCAGGCTGTGTGAAGAGAATATGTTCCACTGGTTCAATTCCGGGGTCCGCCGATTCAATGGGACAATCCACAATCAACTCCAACGCGGCAAGATATTGCTTAATCTCTATGATGTGAGCAGTTGTGATACCGATGGACTGCTCCTCCTTGTTCCGGATATCCAGCAGTTCCATCAAACGCTGGGTGACCGCCTCTGTATCAATGGCATCCAGCGCCTCTGTGCGCTTTTCGGGGTCACGCTCTTTCCGCAGATTTGCGGCAGTGAGCCGCAGGTCATGGGAGAGAAAATCATCGGTCAGCACTGAGATCAGGAATCGGTGGTTCATATCCTCTATGATCCGGTTGATGGCGCTGGTCAGCTCTCCAGCTTCATACAGAGAGTACAGGTGGCGGAAATGCCCGCCCGACTCGTAGCAGGCCAGGGAGTGCTGGATGTTCTTGCAGATTGCCGTGTCGATGTATCTTCGGGTGGACTCGTCATCCCGGAAGGATGCATCCTGAGCATTCACATCTTCATCGTCAAAGGCCAGCTCTCCGGCGCGTAGTGTGCCGCCATATCGGATGTACTCATCAATGCTGTCGATCCCGAGCAGACGGCTATACTCCCGATATGGGATGAAGGTCGTGTGGATGGACTTGGCCCGGTCATACAATTCTTCATCCATTGCCAGCCAGAAGCCCAGGGAGTCCGTACCAGACAGGACGATCTTCATTCCCATGGTGGCGAACACATCGGAAAAGAGGGCAGCCGAGTCAATAAAGTCTTCCATCAGTGTGACCTCGTCGATGAACACATATCGGAATCCCGCGTTAAACAACTTCTTGAGATCCCGGTTCATCATCGCCATATTGTCAGTCCTGCGGGCTTTGATGTATGCGATACGGCTCAAGTCCTCCTTTGTCATTCTGCCAATGGCCTGACGGAGCATGGTGTTTTTTCCAGTCTGGAGCAGGCCAAAGAGCAGACACACGCGGTCATGACTTCTGCCGTGGAGGTACATCTCCAGTTGCTCAAAGCAGTCGCGTGAGGCCAGTGCCTTTGATTTCTGCGCAACGGCAGCCAGTTCTTTGCCGATGGTTATATCGGTTTCGACACCTGATATTGATATGCTTTTCGGGCTGCTTCCGCTCACTTATGCGTCACCTCCTCGCCAATCACGCCCTGATATGTTACCGCTTTCTCAATTCCATTCTTCCGCCAGAAGGAAGTCACGGATATTCCGGTGCTTGATCCCGTTCCTGCTCATGTCAAACTCGTCGAGGGATACGACATACTTGGGGAAATTGTCCTGGATGCCATCGTATGCACCGAACTCCCGTTTCACCGTATCTTCAGAGGCCAGCAGGTATGTTACCTGCACATAGAGTTTTTCTCCTCTTTTTTCGCATACAAAGTCAATTTCTTTTTCTCCTGCTCTGCCTACTGTGACAACATAACCCCGTCGCAGCAGTTCCATGTAGACAATGTTTTCGAGGATCAGGTTGATGTCCTTCATGTTCCCGCCGAACACAGCCTCCCGAATACCGTGATCCGCAATATAATACTTTTCGTTGGAGGCCAGTATCTGCTTGCCCTGCAGGTCCTGGCGCTTTACCTGATAGAAGAGATATGCGTCACAGCAGTACCGCACATAGTTCAGGATGGTTTCCGCCGCGACAGTCCGCTGCTCATTTTTGAAAAACTTAGCCAGAGAGGACGCTGAGAAAACTGTTCCGACATTTGCGGTCATATACGCAATGATGCGCTCCAGCAAATCAATATCCCGAATCTTGTTCCGTTTTACGATATCTTTGAGCTGCACAGAATTGAATAGATCTGTGAGATACTGCCGGGAGGGTTCTTCCTCATACCGGAGGTTGGCCAGATAGGGCATTCCTCCGGCCAGCAGATATTTTTGAAAGCATTGCTGGATCGAATCGCTTGGTGCGATTGTGTGGTACAGTTCCAGGAATTCAGCGAAGGAGAATGGGTAAATCACAAACTCCACATACCGTCCGCCAATATAAGTGGCCAGTTCACCGGACAGCAGTTTTGCGTTGGAGCCCGTAATGTAGATATCGCAGTCCAGCGCCACACGCAAAGAATTGACGCACTTTTCCCAGCCCTCTACTTCCTGGATCTCGTCAAAAAACAGATACGCTTTTCCCTCGATGCCCTCTACCCGTTTTATGATCTCATCGTGCAGAGCCGTTGCGGTCTGCAGATGGGAGTACCGCATATCTTCAAAATTGATTGAGATCATCTGAGACGGGGCAACACCAGCCTCCGCCAGTTCCTCTTTGATCAGTTCCAGCATCACCGACTTACCGGAGCGGCGAATGCCGGTCATTACCTTAATCAGTTCGCCCCCAATGAAGGGACGGATGCGGTTCATATACAGTTCTCGTTTGATCATGATTGGAGCGCCTCCTTTCTATCGTTGACCTCAGTATATCCCATTTACAACTGAAAATCAACTGATATAATCTGATTTTATCAGTTATAACTTATAAAATTAGTCGTATGTTGGCGCAAACACTGTACACAGCTTTTCAATTTCTCTCAAAGAAGCCCCCGAATGCACTCACTTTCCAGTTCAACGATGTCGCCTATCGGTATCCTTAAGCCATCAACCAGAATCAATACCTGATCCGCCTCATGGATTCTTTTCAGCCTCCCGGTTGATACGATATACCGGCCGCCGTCTTTCTTTGCATCGGGCTGGAACCAGGTCACCGTGATTTCCGGCCGCTCTTTGATCCGCTCCAACAGCAGTTGCTGTTTTGAGTCCAAGGCAGCCCTGGCATCCTCGTCCAGTTCCATGCGCTGGTCGGTCAGCCGGGCCGTTTCCACAAGGGCGGCGCTGTGGCCGGACAGGGCCGCAAAGGGTGCGAACTGGGCCGCACGGTCTGAGAGCGGCATCCTCGGGTGCTTGGCTGAGGTAGGATGCGGCAAGTTGATGATATCATCGTATGGTCCGGTCATGCTTTGTGACCTCCGATTTGGTTGTTTCTCTCCCTGGCTGTGGCGCCGTCCTCCAGATTCAGCCCTTTGAGGATGGCATTCTTGCCAAAACGCTTTTTGATGTCCAGCATGGTTTCCTGGAGTTTTCTCTCCCGTGCATGGGCAGTGTCAGCCTCTTTTTTCTGCTTTTCCTTTGCCGAGTAGTCCGTAAACAGGTCAATCTGCTCCGGCAAATCCTCCGGCACAGAAGACTCGTCCAGCAGGTGATTGGCGCAGAGGGTCAGCCGGCGGGCCAGCAGGGTTTTATCTACGATCCGGTCATACAGGCTGGTGGCTGCCTTGAGCAGCTCCTCGCCGGAGGAAGTATATCCGTCCAGATTGACTGTACCATGAGCATGCTTGGGAATTTTGCGCCCATAGCGGTCCGTGGTGACCTCTCTGGTGTAGGCTGTACCCTTGAGGTTTTCGATGTCATAGCCTACTGTGAGGACCAGTTGGTTGGTCGCAAGCCGCTTATCTACCAATTCCAGCGCCAGTGCATCGGCCATCTCCTGGATGACCAGCCTTGCCTTTTCAAATGGGTATGGGTACTGCAGAATCTGCCCAGAGACGATGCTCTTGTTTTCTGGTTTGTATGCCTTAATGTCCGCAATGGTGCAGGGTTCCCAGCCCCAGGCATGGTCGATGAGCAGTTCTGCGTTGACACCAAACAGTTTATAGAGCAGTTCCTCGTTGTGATAATCTGTAGGCTGCCCGATAGAACACCGGGCAATATCTCCCATGGTGTACAGGCCGTTGGCTTCCAGCTTGGCGGCATAGCCTTTTCCCACCCTCCAGAAGTCGGTGAGCGGACGGTGGGTCCAGAAGGAGCGGCGATAGCCCATCTCATCCAGTTCTGCGATGCGGACGCCGTATTCATCGGCGGGGACATGCTTCGCGCCAATGTCCATGGCGACCTTGGCCAGATACAGATTCGTCCCAATGCCCGCCGCAGCGGTGATACCGGTCGTCTGCAGAATGTCGAGGATGATTTTCCGGGCAAATTCACGGGCCGACAGATGGTAGGTCTGCAGGTAGCTGGTGGCGTCGATGAACACCTCATCGATGCTGTATGGATAGATGTCCTCTGGCGCAACATGCTTGAGGTACACGCTGTAGACGCGGGTGCTCCAGTCAATATAGTGGGCCATCCGGGGTGGGGCCACGATATAGTCGAGGGCCAGGGAAGGATTTCGCCGCACCTCCGGGTCGTGAGAGGAAGCGCCGGTGAACTGTCGGCCAGGGGTATTCCGCTGCCGTTGGGCATTGACCTCCTTAACCCGTTGGATCACCTCAAACAGCCTGGCTCGACCGGAAATGCCATAAGACTTCAGGGAAGGTGTGACCGCCAGACAGATGGTCTTTTCAGTGCGGCTCAGGTCCGCCACCACGAGGTTGGTGTCCAGTGGATTCAGCCCACGCTCGATGCACTCCACACTTGCGTAAAACGATTTTAGATCACAGCAAATGTAGGTTCGCTCCTTCATGCTTCGGTCACCCCTTCCTCTTTATCTTCCAACACATTTTCAAAGCCATTATAGCACATTTGTTCTGGTTGTTCTATTGTGAAAAAACACCATCTTGTGCCCATTGGAAAACCAGCACAGAATGCTGTGATTCCTAAAGCGATATGCCTCCATATTTCTGCTCTGCCAAGGTTTCAATGGCCTCCTCTTTCGTCCGAAACATCCTCCACGGAGATACCCGGTGATATAGCCCGGTATGGCTACGGACGCCAAAATATACCCCGTCATAACTTTCTACAATATATTCAGAAGTGCTCTTTATCGCTTTGTTTGTAATCATTACACAGATATCGCCCTTATGCCACCCATATGGGAAATCTGTTTCTTCCTTAGTATAGCCGATCTCTTTGCTCATTTGGCATCTTCCACTCCGTTCAGAATAACAGACCAGAGAGTGCTGACTATCCACTCTCTGGTCTATTGTGATTAAAAACTCAGTTCAGATATCTTCTCCCACTGGAGGATGTATTTCTGATCTATGATTCGATTCTCATGGTAATGGCCGAAAAACCAGTAGGCGAATTTACACCGCTGGCTGACCATTTCAAGAAAGTCCGTCAGTTCATCCGTTCCATAGGATGGATTGATCTCCTGCACCACACCGCTGGGAGCGCAGTGGGTGAGAACACAGTCTACCGTCCAGTTGACTCGTTCCAAGTTTGCCAGGGCTTCTTGGTATTCCGCTTGGCTGGGCATTTCCTCGGCCCACCAGCTTACCCCCTTTACCCGAAACATGGACCGCATCCGGCGCATCAGCCAATACCGGTGTTCGAAGTCCGGAGCGGCTGGATCGAGAACTCCATCCTGAATATCATGGGAGGCCGCACCGCCCATTGTGAACCAGGTGAGGCCGCCGAAGTCGAAGACCTGTCCCCGCATAAGGTGCAGGACATGCTCCCGCACCACATGGACCCGTCCGCCATTCCATTCTTTTTCTGGTAGAGTGTTCAGCAAGTCAAAATTCTCATGGTTCCCATCCACGAACAGGGTGGTGAAGGGCTTCTTGTTCAGCCAGTCCAACCAATATTGATCTTTCTGGCTTCCATCCCACAGTCCTCCAAAATCACCCGCGATGACCACATAGTCCTCCCGGCTCATCTCCTTCTGCTGTGGGAAGTATTTGCTCCCAAAGCGTTGGAAGTCACCGTGAGTATCTCCCGTAATATAAATCGCCATTCCATCGCACCTCGATTTACAGGGTCATTTGCTGCTGCCCTGGCAGTGGGGAGCTGATTTCTGCATCGGTTGCCGTGCGGACACCAGGACCGTTTCTGGTTTTCGTTGTCACCAGCAGGCCATCTTGAACAAGCTGCTCCATCAGTTCGCCCACGAAGCGGTTGGCAAGATTATGCTTGCCTTCTTTATCACAGAGCCTGTGTACAGAGAACTTTTGAGCGACATTTAAAGCAACCGGGCCTGTGATATACAGGTTTTTCCGTTTTGTCCGGCACCGTTCCAGGATTTCATGTGTGATCTCCTCGCGCTTGGTCTCCAACTGTGCCAGATATTCCTCATCGGTAATATCCCAATACCTCTCGTAGCAGTCGAAGCCATAGCAGCAGAACGCTTTCGCATCCTTCAGTAGTTCTTGGATGGCTGGGATCTCGTCCATCTCTATAATACCACTAAAGTTCATTGGATGCAGGTATAACTCCTGCCAGCCTTTCGTAACGGTATCGGATGTGCTGTCCCCACAGGGCTGCAGATCCCAGCCCACACTCTGGAACAGGCTGCGGCTTTCTTCCTGAAATTTGGCGGCGTCAGTCTCAGCCGGCCAGCCGGAATCGAACTGATAGCGGCTGCGAATCCGGAAGTAAACTTTTCGGTACTCCACTCTTGCTTCACCTCGTTTTCCTATTCCAAGTGCTTTTTCAAACAATACCACAAGTAAGGCGGCAACATCTATTCACCAATACCAACAGAATAAATGTTCATAAATTGACCTATTCTACCGATATCCTTCCGCCAGACCGACGCTGACCCCAAGCGCCCAGTCAATCTGTTTCATCTCGGAGGTGTCCAATGCTCCAACGCGCTCTCTGAGCCTGGACTTATCAATAGTGCGAAGTTGCTCCAAAAGGATAACGGAACCACAGCTCAATCCATTCGCTTGCCTATTCAAACAAACATGTGTAGGCAGCCGCGGTTTTCCCATCTTGCTGGTGATGGGGGCTGCGATCACTGTGGGACTGTGCCGGTTGCCCACATTGTTCTGCAGAATGAGTACCGGACGGATACCACCTTGCTCAGACCCGATGACTGGCCGCAGGTCAGCATAGTAAATGTCACCACGGCTGATTTCCTGTCTGCAATATGTTTTCACAGAATACACCTCCTCAGCATATTGGGCTTAATATCACAAAAATAGGGACCGCCTCCGCATCTCCCGCATCTGGTTGGAATGGCTGCTCATATGGCATGTTCCGGTCAGTAAACGGGTTTTGGACAGAAGCGATCCCCATAGCTTCTGATATTAAGACTTCACATTTGTGTTGTCTTCTGCTGCGCTCGTATTCGACACTACTTCCCCAAGCGCAAAAGCCTGCGCCACTGGCGCTGGCTCCGTAGGGCAACCATCTGAACCGCGGCTGGCTTCACCGCGTCATGGGACTCTCACCCCCGGCAGGATCTCTGTCGGCCGCCCTCATTGCTTGATCCCCATTTCGGTGGGGGCTGTGACTGGACGGAAGTATCATTATCCCTGGCGGAGTCATTGCGATACAGCTTGCCACATGCTGTTTTTTGGACGGATGGACCCGCTTGGCACCTTATTTGGCCGTCGTTGATAGAGGGGAAATCCGGCAGGCTGTCATAACCGAACAAAAATGTATAGGTGACTTCGTTTGCAGCCTGTACCAGAACCTCTACAGGTGGTTTTCGCGCATCCTCCAGCGTCGCTTGCCCCTGTCCAGCAGGGGCCCCGTCAGGAAAGTATTCAGACAATCGGATATTCGGTTTTCAAGGAACAAGTGAGAAGCATTTCCTTCTCGCTTGTATAGGGGAAGATGTCGGCATTTTAATAACCCTCCAATTTCAATTTTCTAAAAGTTTTTTCAAAGACTTGAGAATACGGACTTTCCGTTTATGCACTGCAGGCTGTGAAACGCCAATCTCTCTTGCATAGTCAAGTTCACTTTGTCCCTTAAAAAACAACCCCTGTACCAATGCCTGATCCGCAGCAGGCAACGCTGAGATCGCTTGGTACAGGGCCTCTTTCTTCATTTGTTCAAGGATGATGTGTTCCGGGGTGTTGATAGCGTCAATAAACTCCCGGAAATTTTCATAGGCGCCATCCTGACTTCCGATCATCCCACTCGTCTGGATCTCATGGTCAAAAAAGCTCTGATCGTTGTCCTTGATATTCCACCGTGTTCTGCAGTAAGTACGATAGACCTCCTCTGTCACTATGACTTCCTCATATTCCTGAGTGCAGGTGTTAAAAACAATAAGGGTAAACTTCCCGTTGGATTCCATGTGCCTTTCCTCCAAATTTCAAGATTTTGATGGTGAATCAAAATCTTGAAATCAGGGGTACTTGGCGATATAAGCCTCCCAGCCCATGCCGGCCCTCCCAGTGCCGGGCAGAAAAATAGCCGGGGACGCATTTCTGCATCCCCGGCCGATCCCCGCCGCCATATTGCGGCAGGAATACAGAGGGCCGGGACACTTTACAGCGTCCCAGCCCTTGTCAGCTGGTCCTATTCATTTTTGTGCATACCTGCCACTGTACTGAGTATAGCAGAGGCAAAGTCGGAAGGGAGTAGGGATTTCGTCGGTTTTTTATCGGGAATCAGTCGGGATAAAGTCGGGGCATCTCCAATTCTTCCTGAAGTTCCGGTACAGCATAACCAAAAAGGCAGAGGGACAATAAGAAGATCGCCTCGCGCTTCCGGTCATAGAATACGCTTCGCTCCATATTCAGCTCATCCAGCAGATCCCTTTCTGTGCTGTTGAAACGGTGGATAAATTGTTTGGTTAGGATCTCATAGTAAAGTTCCCCCCGGTCAGGGTATCGTTTCAAGCGGAGAAGGGCACGGTCGATCACATCCACCAGCATCCGGTTTTCCATCACACAGCAGACCCGTTCCTCAAACTCCTGCAGATCCATATCCGGGGCGAAGCTTTGCAGATAGATAAGCCCGGTATCAGCGTCCTGAGCGCCCAGCTCCCAGGCATACTCATGCAGTTCCTCCACCCGCTCACTGAGGACCCACACCACATCCCGGTAGATTTTCAAAATCAGCTTTACCCGGTGATAGGCCAGCTGGCTGTCAAATCCAAGGGTCGCCATCTGCCTTTTACATTTCTGCACAGTGGAGCTTTCTTTTCTCATGCCATTCTCCTCCTCCCATGTTCGCTAAACTGCGAACAAAATGCATATAACAAAGCCTGTGAACATTGGTGCGGCTGCACCCCTCTCTTAGGAGGGGGGCTTGCCGTACCAAACTTATATGAGATTGCGTGTTTCCAACCGAATACGCATGGCCTGCTTGGAGACTTGGAAGATCTGAGCCATTTCCGCAACCAACTGCTCATTGCTCCTGCCTGCACGCAACCGGTAAAAACTTCTTTTGATTTGCGGCAGGGGCATGAGGAGAGCAGTAGCCAAAGCATCCGCCTGCCATTCGACCAGGCCGTGGCTTTCATCCAAAGATGTTTTTCCTTCATAGGCAGCCACATCGCCTGTGCCGGAGTACAGCTTCTGGTGCAGGACCCAGTGCCCCAATTCGTGAGCACAGGTGAACCGCAGCCTGCCGAGGAGCCTGTCCACACAAAGCCGCTCCTCCACCAAGATCGTTCCGGCCTTGACTGCAATCAAACGGTAGCGTTTTTCATCTTGGTCGTATAAAATAGCCGCTCCTTCATCAAAAATCGTTTCCCCAAGGATGCTCCCGTTTTTGCGTAGGCAATGATATTCCAGAGTTAGATCAAACTTGGTCTCTATGATAGTTTCAATGGGAACTGCCTGGGGAGACCCGTCCAACAAAGCGGGATCATACTCTTGCAGGATCTTCCGTCCAATGGTTTCAATTGCGTCCAATCGATACTTCGGTACAGACAAGAAAATCCCCCCTTAGTTCTGGCGGTTCTGCAGCATTTCCATAAATGCCTTCCATTCCTCATCGGTAGCATCTACTTCCTTTGCCACTCTCAATGCTGCGCGGACGATGTCATGCTGGCGGATATAGTCAGGCAGGTCGGCCGGAACCGTCTGCCTGGAATCTGCGGCCAGATCCAACAGCATTTCATGCTCCTGCTTATCCAATTCCAGAAAAGAAGAGATCCGCTCTACAAATGCTCCCTCTGGCGCTGGCCGGCGACCCTGCTCAATATCACACAGGTACCCATTGGAGATACCGAGGTGTTTCGCGGTATCCCGGAGATTTAATTTGGCCTCTTTGCGCCGTGTGCTGATGAAAGCTCCAAAGGTCACTGGTCTCCCTCCTTCATAGAGTTTCGCTGGTTTGCGAACATCTTGTTTATATTATAACTGGCACATCTGTTCGACACAAGGGCAAAAAAGAAAGCAGGGGCCAGGTGTTAAAATTCCATAACACCTGGTCCCTGTTTTAGAGAAACCTGTGGGCGATCCGCTTCATTTCTTCTATACACTCTTGGGGTGCTATGATCTGAATCCCGCCCATAAATTTGAATACCCATCCGTAAAAGGTGCCGCTTGGGTCGACTTCAATGTTTGCCGTAAAGTGTTCCTCGTCATATGTGCGGGTTGGTACAGCTTCTCCATAATGGTCTATGATGGTTTTCATCAGCTTGTTCTCACAGAGCAGTTCAACAGAAACTGTGCGGTCAGCAGCAAACATATCAACGATCTTGTTGGTGTAGCCCGCCACATCCAAGTCTTCATCGGGGGTAAAGCCGGAGGGAAGTATCTTGATCCCTGACAGGCGGTCTACTCGGAAATGAGCCATCCGCTGGTGTTTGTGAGAAAAGCCGATCAGGTAATAGTGGTCATTCTTCCATTCCAAAGCGTAAGGGTCCAGTTTATAGAGATAACCGCCATGTTTGAGAACTCGTTTTTTCTCGGGCGTATATTCATAATACTGGAACTGGATCTGTCGCTTTTCCAAGATCGCCGTTTGGATGGCATCAATGATGTAATAGACTTGCTCATTGTCCGGTTTCACCCGGCTGGACAGGCTGGCGAGCTGCCGAAGCTGCTCTGCCTGATGTGTGCTGGTCAGACGGCATAATTTCTGTACCAGTTCCTCAGATTTCTTGGCAGAAATGATCTTCGAGGATGCTACTGCGTCTGTCAGCATTTTCAGTTCTGGATACTCAAACAGGCGGCTTCCCATAAAATATTGGTTTTGGGTACTCTTGACCACCACAATATCAATTCCTGCATCGATCAGAGCATTGGTATCCGCGTAAACAGTCTGCCGTACTGCCTGAATTCCTTTTCCATTCAGATGGGCAATGATGTCAGATACTGTGGCGGGATGGTTTTCATCGGTCCGCTCATAGAGAAACCGGAGCAATTCCAGTATCCGCATATTTGTTGAATTCTGCATACTTCACCTCCTCGATTTTCGAAATGGCCTATTTTGTCTGGTGACCAGTCCCAAAGACCAGGAACAGGGCAACAGCACAGAGAAGCAGTCCAATCCAATTTCGATCCATAATCAGCTTGATTACCGCCACAAGCAGCAGCCCGCCCACCAGGAGCACAACGCCGTTCATTCAGCGGCCTCCCGAGGCATAGTTCCCCATGTGGATGTCCAACACCCCTCTGGGCGGCTGGATCAGGGCATCCTCATACTGGCACTTCCACTGGATCTCCCGGCTCATCTGGCCATCCGCCACGCCGTCTATGGTTTCCCCATCCTGAATGGGGTTATCATGCTCCAGAATATAGGACGCCACATTATAGGCGTGGTTTACCACCCAGTTGGGGTCCATGTCGTGGAAGTGATACTGGAGATCCGGCAAAAACAGGGTGCTCATGCCCACCGTGTCGATGAGCATATCCTCGGTGCCCTCGATGTTGAAGAAGCGGACATTGACCCCGAAGCGGATGAACCGATCCGGGCCCTCAATCTGGTGGGAACGCACATCCTCTGCCAGAAACAGCTTGCCGCAGTTCTGGAAATAGAATGCTTCGCATGAGGGGTACAGCTCCGCCAGAGCCTCCAAGAAGTCGGCATCCAGGTTGGCACGCTCCAGCGCCGGAAGCGCCGCAGCCAGCATATCGGTGGCCACCACCTGATATTTGCACTCCCGGAAGATCCGCTCCCGGTCCTCCTGGCAATCCCACATCTGGCTCATCAGGAAGGCATCAAAGCCTTTGCCCTTGAACTTGTCGCATTTCATCACCATCAGCTGCACCGGGCATTTTCCGTCCTTGAACTTTGCAATATGCTCCTGTGCGGCAAAGCCGGCCATTTTCTTATCATAACAGAAGCGCTCTGTTGATCCGATGTGCTTCTTCATTACGGCAGTCATTTTTTCTTTATCCGGCATTTCTACTGGCTCTTTGAACAGCATCTGAATGAGATAGGGACCTCCGGGCTGAGGACCTTTTTTGTCATCCAGGTTTTGCTGGAACACTTGATTGCTCATTTGGTTTCCTCCTTAATAATCCAGCAGGATGGGTACCTGCTGTTCCTTGGCAAACCGCATGGCCCGCCAGAACATGGAGAAAGCAAACTTGGCAAGGGATTGGGTGTCATACTGGGTGTGTTCTGGGATGTCCGCCTTGCTGTACTGTCCATTCGGGCCAACGGTCCCGTCTACCGGGTATCCCTCCGTGTCTGCCCAATCAAGGATGGTAGCCTCATCGGCCTGCCACGCCAGCTGGTTCAGCTTTTCCAGCTCCTTCCGCAGTCCGCCCAGGGTGGCAATCATCGCCTGATCATCGGTGGGCAGAGGGCCTTGGAACAGAAAGCTGTCGGTGAGGGGAAGCCACCAAGTCGCGCCCCGAAACAGGGACCACACCCGCTCCTCGTCCGATGCAAGACGGGCGACCAGAGGATGCTCCCCAAAGTTCCAGTCCTTCTCTACGGTAGGAGGCACCGGTTCCTCGTATGTACGACAGGCGGCCACCAGCAGCATAGCGCCGAAGGCGTCCCAATCCGGCTTGTCGGTGTAATAGGGCTTCTCATTATCCTCTGGCCAGGTGGCGTAGGGGGGCTGGTCCGGCTGGGAACTGGCGGCCAGGATCTGATCCCGCCAGTTCTCAACCGCAGACTGAACCTCAGCTGGGGACAGCTCATCTTCGTTGTCAGCAGGTTCTCCATCTGGCGTGATCCGGTTAAAGGCATATCCGTTTTCCTCCGCCCACTGCTGAACAACAGTTTTCCAGTTGTGAGAATAGTACCGGGTCAATGTTCCGGCGTAGATGTCAAGTCCCATAGTGATGCCTCCTTTTCTGTCTATATCTTATCGCAGGAATATCATTCATCGAATGATATTCCGACGATCCGTGCGCACCACAAAGCTGATATCCGCCATTCTATCCAGCAGAGCGTCTGCGTCATGCTGCAGCTTATACTCCAATTCATTCCGATAGAGGGGAAGCACCTGATAGAAGTTGATCTCATCGCCATCCGGCAGTGTGCAGACCTGACAGCCTTCCACCGGGCTTTGCGCTCCTGCCAGGATGAAGGCACAGAGCTCCGTGTTCTCTGCGAAAGGTCTTGTGTTGTCCATGGTATGTCCCCAGGCCAGCCAGGTATCATTGACAATAGGCAGACGGGCCAAAGCCTTGAGCAGACGGATGGGCCAGTACCACCGCTCGTCCTGTATGGATTCCTGATTCAGCTTCCAGTCTGCTGGGAGGGCGATGGCCAACTCCGCCCGTTCCAGCTTGTATTCCGCCAGCTCCTTTGGGACATTCATTCGGTGGGCGCCCATACCCATAGTGAGCAGGGTATAGTAATTGCGTTCCTCGGAAGGCGCAACCACATAGATATCCACATGAATATCAGGGGAGACCAACTCATGGAGCACAGTTTCGACCGGACCGAAACACCTCTCAATATGATCTTCAATAGCCTCCACTTCATCCTCGGTGTAGACTTCGGGTTCGTTCTGACCTTCATCCTTGGGGTTTTCGCCGTCCGAATCATCCTCACCACCATCATCCAAAGGGTTCCAACTGATTTTCAAGGTCATCTGCTCCTCCGGGAGGCTTACACCGGGGCTGCGGGTAATGGTGTGCTTATCCTCTGCCGTAAAGCCGATGGTCTTCCCATCTTGGAGCTCTATATTGTTTTCCAGTACAAAGCCAGTAAGGCTTGCCAGGAAGTTCCTCAGATCGTCCGGTTCAGCGTCAGCGTTCAGCACTTCCATCTCATCCTTGCCGAAAACATCCATGCCATAGGTATATGCATTCAGGCCGCCTTTGCTCCGATACAGGCCGAACCAAACCCAGTTGAAGATGGGCAGTTCGCCTTCCTGCATCATGTCGGCAAAACTCTCATAGAATCGGGGTTCAAACACCACGCCGCTGGTGTAAACACCAACAGCATATTTTTGCCGGCAACAGGCGGCTGCCAGCTTGGTGTAGAACATGCCCTTCTCCAGAATATTTTCCTCTTTGCCCAGCACCGCCACCATAAGGTGGGCGCGGTGCTCCTTGGCAACTTTCACAGCGTCCTTCCACAAATAGTTATTTTCTGCGTTAGCCTCAGCCTCTCCATTGGGGATGGGCGCAGGCATTAGGCTGACGGCTGCGATCATGTCATCCACCTTGAACACCACTGCATCATCGCGCTGGTCCGCGTCCTCCACTACGGCGATGTCCCACTTTTCTTTCATGTCTTGGATGAACTGCCGCTTGTCCCATTCCCCTTCGGACAGGAGGACGAAACCGGCGAAGGAGCCCTTGCGGCTCTGCCCACTTTCGCCCAAGGCCTCTTCCAGAGGTTCTTCCTGCTCCTGTTCTATCTCTCCCATTTTGCTTTCCTCTTTTTTGAGGGGATCATTCATCAGCCGCTTGAGCCGCTCCCGGTAATTGGAACTGCCGTTGCGGCGGTCGAACCGTCCGCCGATCTCCTCCGCCCGCTTCCAGAACCACCGGGCCAGGGCGGCGCAGTCATACACGCCGTTTTCAGGGCAGTCTGTGAAGCCGGGAACAGGGGGGAGCTTGATTTCCGTATGTTCCGCGCTGTATGCCTGATAGAAGCTGGCCGCCCCCAGATAGAAATAGAACAGCAGCTCCTGATCCCAGAAGTTGGCCGTCCAGGGCAGGGCCTTCTTCAGCAGCTTCGATCCGTCCTTCCAATCGCCGGAGGCTCCCTTCATCCGCAGCAGGGTGCCCACCCGGCGCAGGTCTGCGGCAGCTTTGATGGGCTGGATCACCATGGCGGCGGAAAAACGCTCCGCCTCCTGGAGATCGTTCCGCTCCAGCGCGTCATCTGTGAGGATGGAGAGGAGCTTCCAGGGCTGCTCCTCGCAGAACTCCTGCTTTTCCAGAAGCTCCTCCACCAGGGCGACAGCCTCCGTCCTGCGGCCCAGGGCCAGCAGGTATTCCGCCATCGCGCCCGTCTCGCACACCGCGCAGTCGGATACATCATCCCGCTCCGCCGCCTGGAACCGGTCCAGATGCTCCTCCAGTGCGGCCAGATCCCCGGTCATCATGGCAAATTCCCCAGCGTGGCACTGCCACAGCCGCTCTCCCAGGCCATAGGTACGGACCTGATCCCGGAACTCCGCCAGCAGGCTTTTGCACTGCTCCAGCGGGATCTGGGGCAGGCGGCGGGCGATGGAGCCGGCCAGCATAGCCACCGAGATCATGGCGTCTCCCTCGGCCTCTCCCAGCTCGCCGGGATTTTCCTGATGGAGCCGCATGAACTCCGCGCACACCGGCAGGGCCTTGGCCGGATCGTCTCCAAATATGTAGGCATAGGCCAGGTCAAAGCGGCCGATCATTTGCTCCGAGGGTTCCTCCAGCCGGTCTGCCACGGCCACAGCCTCCCGGCAGAGCTCCACCCGCTGGGGCGAATGGGGGAGTTCCCGGTACTGCTCCTGCAATTTGCTCAGCTTCTCATAATCCGCCAGCATCTCCAGAAAGCCTTCCTCGCTCAGCTCGTCTTCATCTTGATAACCCATATCCGTTTCCTCCGTTTTCAAAATTCAATAAAAGCGTCATTGTCATAATAATAAAGAAATGCCTCAAATAACTGCTCAATACTACAATCTTCCACTTGCTGCCTTGCATTGTCCATAACCTGCTGAATATCCTGAATCCCTATACTTAAAGGAAGCCCCATTTCTTTCGCAATTTGAGGAATTTCATCATCTTCTGATTCAACATCATCAGGATCGCAAATGACAGCCTTTGTTTCTAACCCCCATATCAATGTGTCCGGTAAAAATAGGGAATCAGACCAAAGGAGATTTGGGGCATTTATTAAAGCATCTTTTATAGTTGTTATTTGCATATTCTCCATAACCCATATCTCCTAAAACTGGAATTGTTATTTATTGGTGCAATCCAATTTTTGCTCCGTGTATTTTTATAACTTGCCACACGGAATGACCGCGTTTTCATAACAGGCAATGAGTTTATCCAACCACATATCCGAGTAGTTTAGCAATTTGCTGTCCGCAATGAGTCCAAAATCATCTGAAATATACCCTGCTAACTCACCGCAGCCTGATTGCTGATAGACTATCATAAATGCTTTTTCCCGGATGTCTTCGGTATCGTCAATGGTTTTGTCTCTCTTTTGATCTTCAACGGCTTGATAAACCCGCACCCACTCACTGTCAAATGAATCCATCTCTCTTTTGTCTAAGATCTCATCTACATCTAATTCTGTGTAATGAATGGCACCCAATTTGCTTAGTAGACCGAACATGAAACCCCTTTCTTCCCGCTCAGCTTCTTCGCACCGCCCGCAGATGCCTCCCGTAATTGGGACAGCCGTTGCGGCGGTCAAACCGCCCGCCGATCTCCTCCGCCCAGTCCCAGAACCACTGGGCCAGGGCGGCGCAGTCATACAGGCCGTTTTCAGGACAGTCTTTGAAGCCAGGAACAGGGGGCAGCTTGATCCCGGCGTGCTGGGCGCTGTGAGCCTGGCAGAAATCCGCCGCCCCCAGATAGAAATAGAACAGCAGCCGCTGGTCCCAGAGGTTCTCCGTCCAGGGCAGGCACTTTGCCAGCAGTTTGATCCCATCCTCTCCCGCGCCGAAAGCCGCCTCCATCCGCAGCAGCGTGCCCGCCCGGCGCAGGTCCGCGGGCCGCTCGACGGGCTGGATGAGCATGGCGGTGGCATAGCGCTCGGCGGCGTCCAGATCCCGGCGGTTCAGGGCGTCCTCCGTCAGGATGGCAAGAAGCGTCCACGGCTCCTCACCGCAGTATTTGCCCTGCTTCAGCAGTTCCACCGCAATGTTAATGGCCTCGTCCTTCCGGCCCAGGGCCAGCATAAATCTTGCCGTCAGCCCGGCCTCGCACACCTCGCAGTCGGAGGTGTCATCCCGGGGAGCCGCCTGGAAGCGGCTGAGGTGGTCCGCCAGTCCCCGCAGGTCCCCGGTCATGGCCGCCACCTTTCCCGCATAGGACTGCCACAGGCGCTCGCCCATGCCGTGGGTCCGCACCTGCCGCCGGAACTCCATGAGCAGGGCGTCACACTGCTCCAGTGGGATCTGAGGCAGGTCACAGGCCAGGTCGCAGGCCAGACACGCGATATTGACCGCCAGCACCGCCTCTAAGTGGGGCTTCCCGCTGGTGTTGGGCGTCTCCTCCCGCATCTGAAGAAACTCCGCGCACACCGGCAGCGCCTTGGCCGGGTCGCCTGCGGTCGCATAAGCCCAGGCCAGATCGTACCGGCCGCTGATCTGCTGGGCCCGGGCCTGCTCCCGGTCAGCCAGGGCCACAAATTCCTGGCAGAGCCCCAAGCGCTGGGGGGAGGACGGCATTTCACGAAGTTCCTTTTGCATCCGGTCCAAAGTGATCTGTTCCTCTGTCATACTGATTCCTTCTTTCTGTCTCGCTGTCCGGCAGGCCACATTGCTTCAGCGCCGCCGCCAGATCGTCTTCAAAATAGTGGCTGCGATTGCGCCGGTCAAAGCGGCGGCCGATGGTTTCCGCCTGGGTCAGAAACCAGTCCGCCAGCTCCTGTACTGGGTATCGCCCGTCCTCCCGCCACAGGGGGAAGGACTGGGGCAGCTCCAGCTTTACCGTCTGCCGCACTCCGGCCAGCCGCCGGAACAGAATACAGGCCCCCTTATCGAAGTCATAGACTTTCTTCTGGTCCCACATCCCGATGGACCAATCCAGCCGCCGGGCGAACAGGGCGAGCCCCCGGTCAGCATTGGTCATGCCCCAGCAGCGCAGGACGGAACCGAGAAAGCGCAGGTCGGTCCGGTTGCGGTTGCCTTTCTTATACAGCTTCTGGGCCAGGGGGACGGCGGTCTCCAGATCGCCCCGGTCCAGAGCGTATTCCAGAGAGGCGGCCCAAATATTCTGAAACGAGTTCTCACAGGGGGAGAAGCGGTAAGTCTCCAGCGGCTGAACATACCGCCGGGCCTCCTCCAGCCTGCCGAGACGGATATACTGCTTAGCGGCCCAAGAATGCTCACAGGCATTGCAGTTGCCAAAGTGGTCATCCGGCGGCGTCTGCATGGCAAGTTCTATGTACTCCAGCGCCCGTTTCGGATCGGCGTACTCCCAGCGGCCCATCATCTGCCAGTAATAGGTGCGCCGGCCAATGCCATAGCGCTTGGTGAGCTGGTCGTACTGCTCCAAAAGCGCTTCGTACTGGGTCATGGGGATCTGGGGCAGGTTCTGCATCACGTCCACGCCCAGCTGGGTGATCATGAGATAGGCGTCGATCATCACAGGATCTTTTTGGATCTCAGGGGGCGCCGCTTCAAAGATGGGGCCGAATTCCGCCGCCGCGCCGATGCACTTGGGCGGATCGTCCTGAAAATACACCTCGCTGGCATAGTGGAACCGAAAGCCCAGCCGCCAATAGGCGTCCTGAGTTTGATCCGCCAGCCGGATGGCCTCCTCATAGGCGTCGATCCGGGGCTTCCCCTTGGGGAGCTTTTCTATGATCCGGCTCAGCTTCTCGCCGTCAAACACTTCCTGCTGCATCTTTTTCACCTCATACCATCCATGACCACAAAACCTTATCGCTTTGCCAAAGCCACCGCGAGATCGTGTCCAAAGCAGTGACTTCCGTTGCGTTCGTCGAAGCGCCTGCTGATGGTCTCTGCCTGCTCACGGAACCAGTTGGCCAGCTCCTTGGTGCTGTACGCTCCATCCTCCCGCCACAGGGGAAAGGCCTGGGGCAGCTCCAGATGTACCGTCTGCTGGTGCTTGGACAGCCGCTGGAAGAGAACGCAGGCGCCCTTATCGAAGTCATAGACCTTTTTCTGGTCCCACAACCCGATACTCCACTCCAGCCGTTTGGCAAACACCTCCAAAGCCCGCTCTGGGTCAGTATAAGCCCAGCAACGCAGAACCGCCCCGATGTAGCTCAGGTCGCTCTTGTCCCGGTTTCCCTTGCGGTAGAGGGCGTTGGCCCGCTTCTCCGCCTCCCTCAGATCCCCGCGGTCCAACGCATCCTCCAGGTAGGCCAGCCAGTAAAGATGGGGCGTATCCGGGCAGAAGCGCATACGCCCCTGTTCCATGGGCTTGGCATACTCGTCCGCCGCCGCTCGGTTGCCCATCAGTAACTCCATCTGCACGGCGTAGCTGCGCTCGCAGGTCCGGCAGTCGGAGAGCCCATCCCGGCCGGTCTTCCAGAACTTTTGGAAATACTCATACGCCTTTTTCCGGTCCACATACCGCCAGAACCGGGCCATCTGCCACCAGTAGGTGCGCAGGCCGATGTGATAATACTTGACCCAGTGATAAAATTCGGCCATCATCGTCTCCCACTGCTTCATGGGGATCTGGGGCAGGAATACAATGGGGTCAATGCCCATCTGCATGATCATCAGGTGCATTTCAGACGCTCCGTCCGGGGAACGCTCAATAAATGCCTCTGAGTTTTCTTCAAAGAGGGCGCAGAACTCCGCCGCCACCGGGATGGCCTTGGGCGGATCGTCCCGGAAGGTGGCCTCATAACAGTACCTGCACCGGAACATCATCCGCCAGTAGGGATCTCCGGCCTCGTCCGCCTGCCGGACGGCGTTCCAATAAGCGTCCATCTGGGGCTTTCCCTGGGGGAGCCGCTTGATCGCCGCCTCCAGCTCCTCGCCGCAAAACTTCGCCTTTCCCATACGGTTCCCCTTCGTTTATTCCGCGGACGTGACCCGAAGGCCGCCGTCCCGCATCCGCTTCACCACATCATTCCGCAGCTCCTCCTGGAAGAAGCCCATGGCGCAGTCCGGGAGGTCGTTCCCATCCAGTCCCCGCTCAAAGCGGTCCTTCCGGTAAAAGCCGATGGAATAGAGGGTAAAATAGTGGTGGGTCTTACTGCTGCCGCCGTGTGTGGTGGCGATCTTCCGCTCGGAGCCCGTCCGGATCTCCGCGATGTCGCTCAGCCGGATCAGCACGGCATAGGGCGTGCTACCCTCCTGCAGGATATAGTGGGGCGTCAGGATCACCCGGGCCGGGGTGCCCTTGGAGTTGGGTCCCGTCATCTGGTAGGAGACCACTCCCTTGTCATCCTCCAGCGCCGCCAGCATCTCCGTGCCCAGCAGTTCCCGCTCCGTTTCGTCCATGGAAAGCTCCCGGACGCTCTGCTCCAGCTTCTGGGTGTATCGGGCGGGGCTGAGACTGGGCATCAGAATGGCCAGATAAATGCCGCAGATGACCAGGCCGAACACCAGCCCTCCAATGACACCAGTCACCAGCCCCGATACACCGCCGCCATTCAGAAGCCCCATGCCGCCGAGCACAAGGGCGGTGAGCAGCAGGGTCAGGGGAACGACCTTTGTGAGGCTGCTTTTTCGGGTGCGGCTGCAATAGGCGCTGATCCATTCCCTGTCCTTGTTCAGCCAAGCTTGATAAGTAGATGTCATGATAATAGTCCTCTCTTTCTGTATTTGCCGCCGGGCATCTCCCCGGGGTCCTCACTCCTCCGCGAAGGCGCCAGTGTCGCATACTGCGTTCTCCATGCGGCGGGGCGTCTGCGCCGTGCGGTCTCCGGGCCGTTGGAACAGCAGCCCGGCAAGCTCCTGATACTCATAGAGATATGTGCCCTCCAAGGTCTCGTCCTGCCGTACCCGCAGGAAGTCCTGGACAAACATGTACTGTGCGCCGCACATAGGGCACCGGAGCCTCCAAATGCGGCAGGCCCGGCGGGCGGTGGGGATCTCCTCCTCCCGTTGGATGGGAACGCAGTTTTCCATAAAGTAGTCCGCGCTGGCGGAGTACCGCCCGTCGCTGTAAACCGGCAGCAGGAACAGCCGGGGCGGCCCCATCTGCTCCATCCGATGCTTACAGGCCCTGCATTTTGGCATTTTCTGTTCCTGCTTTGTCAAAAGAGGCCCAAGCAAAAGCTCCAAAAGGTCATACAGCATCCCTCACACACCTCTCTGCGTCTGCACGGCCCGCAGAGTTTCGCCAAGCTGATCCGCCTTGGCGATGGCCTCCATCACCCGGGGGTGCTTCATGGAGAGCTGTCCACCTGAGATGCGCAGGGTATAGATCTTCACCTTTTTGCCGTCCAGCCGGAACTGGCAGCTCACCAGGGAGGTGCCCCGTAGCTGCTGGCCGTTGTTGGTGCGGATGTCGGTGATCTGGGCCGGATCGGCCATTTGCAGACGGGAGGGGTTGTTCTTCCACACCACACCGACATGACCGCCCTCGGTATCCAGATAGAGCACACAGTTGTGGGATGTAAATTTGTAGTTGATGTTGGGGAAGTCCTTCTCCAAGACCGCCGCCCGTTTTTCCATTCTTTTTTTCATCAGGATGGGCACACAGATGGGGATGGCCACGATCAAAAGCACAAGCAGCAGGGTCAGGAAATCCAAAAACCGTTCACTCGCATCCACTCGGACAAGGAACATAAACAGAGCCGAGATCAGCAGAATGGGCGGGACATACCAGGCCAGAACATAGAGCGGATTTGTTTTCTTCATCTCCGCCGTTTCCCGATTGATTTGGCTGCCGGGACGAAGGGCGGACGGGGCTTCTTCCACGCTGTTCCGCACATCCTGTACGCTGTTTTGAAAATTATTGGTGGCATCATACCACCCGTTAAAATCCCTGTGCAGGCACCCCTGTTCATAACAGTCGAGAAGCATGGACACGCCAAGCTCTGTGGGGAATGCCTTTGTCAGTGCCTTCCACTGCCCATGGAGCTTCAAAATGATCGTGACCGCGCAATTTCCTTCCGGTGCATCCAAGGTGTTGATGCTGATCCTGCATTGCTCTGTTTCAAGCAGTAAAAACGGCCAGTCACCGGCCCGAAACCGGTCGATCATCCGCTGGAGGTCGGCCTTGCTTGCCGCCTCGTTGACAAAGGCGGTCTTTTGGTCTGGTCCCGCTGCCCCGACCTTCCTTATCTGCGGGTTCGTTTTCCTCATCACATTCATCTCCTATTGGAAAAGTTATTTTGAAAGCCCCAGACTGTCCGCGGCGTTTTGCGGGACCGGGCGCAGCTGTCCGTCCTGAAACAGCAGATAGGGGGTCCCCGTCTGGGGGTGGTAGCAGCCGCGCAAAACCTGGACAGGCCAGCTGTCCTCCTCCGGGCGGTAGAGATCAATGCGAAACTCCAGCGCTTCCGGGGACTGGTCTGCTGAAAAAGTGTGCAGGAATTCATCCCAGGAAAGCCCCTCCGTCCGGGACATGGGGTACAGCGCGTCCAGCAAAGGCTTGAGCCGGGGATCATCCTCCGTCACAGAAAGGATCTGCGGCAGGGACGGCAAGAGGGCCAGGGCATCTGTCAGTTCTGTGGGACAGGGCCGGAGCGCCCCATCCAGGCACCTTAGATAAGGAGCTCCCGTCCGGGCGCTGAAATAGAAGCCGATATGAGCGCTCAGCCCCGGGATCTCCCGGTGGGGCAGCTCCAGCCAGCGCCACAGCCGGTGGCTTTCCAGTTCCAGCGCCCGGGCCTCTGCCTGGGCGTCCTCATAGGAGAGGGAGTCTTCCTGCTCGGTACTCTCATACAGAGCCAGAAGCTGGGTGAGCTGCGCGTCTGTGAGGGCCCCGCAGGAGACCTTTTCCTCCGTCAGGGGGCCGGACAGCTCGTCCAGCAGATCCTCCCGGAACCAGACCTCATAGGACAGCGGGCCGAAGGAAAAGCCGTCCCCCCGCCCATAGAGAAGCCGCCGCTCCGTCCCGTCGGCAAAGACCAGATAGGTCTCCTGACCGCCGCGCTCCCCAGCGCTGGCGATCTGCTCTGTGACAGACTGTTCATATCTCCATCGGTGAAGCCCATCCCCAATGGATACCAGCGCCTCATCCTTTCGGTAGCGCACGCCGTCCACGGTCAGGGTATCGGCCTCCCGGTCCCATTCGCCCAGGGGCTCCTGCCCGCTGTCCCGGCAGCCGCCCAATAGAAGCAGAAAGACCAGAAGGACGGAACAAATAAAAATCGTTCGTTTTTTCATATCATTCTATCATTTATATTTTAAATCTTTTGTTTTCTGTTCCGGCCTGTCCCTTGACGCAGCGCTCTGGTCTGCCAAAGGCAGCCGGAAACAACAGATCTTAGAACAACAGATGGAAGCCCCGTGTCATGTTCTCCCAGGTCTGCACATCGGCTGTGTACACGCCGCCTATCAAGAGGATGAACAGGAGCGCGCCTCCGATAAAAAGCAAAATCCTGATCTTGGACGCCCGCTCAGCGTATGCGTCCTCCCTGGAGTGGAACAGATCCCGGGCCAGCAGGACGCCGCAAAGGAGCATCACCAGAATTCCGCCGTACATCACCACATAAAACAGAAGATTGGGCCAGAACAGAAGCGCGCCATAGGCGTCCGCCGGGAATTGGAGCGCCTCCAGCAGCTCCGCCTTCTCCCGGAAATGCTCCGCCATAACGATGGAGGCCAGGAAGCCCAGGACTGCGGCGAGGCTGCAAAAGAAGGCGGGAAGGCCGCTCATGGTCTTTTTCAGCGCCTGCTTGACGGCACGGTCCCGCTGGGACTGCTCCTCAGAGGTATCTTTGACTGCCTGCATCCTGGACTTTAAAGACAGGATCTTCCGCTCGATCTCCTCCGCCTGGGCCTGACTCACCTCCAGAGAATAGGTCACAGTATGTAAAATGGTTCCCTCCGGGCTCAAAATGTCCAGCTGATTTTTTGCCCTGCCATTTTGGCCGATGCTGACGCCCCCGATCTCCGGGTAGGGGATACAGGCAAAGCCCTGCTTGCGCCGGAACTGGAGCTGATAGACCAGGAGGAAATCGCTGGTAAAATACAGGTCATTGATCCGGTCCCCGGTTTGCAGATCCTGGTCCAGCCGATCCCTCACCAAGCTGGGGAGGGCGCGCAGACGGCGGCTTGCCCGCTGGACCTGGATCACATAGCGGATCACGCCCACCACAAGCAAAGTCCCGTGCAGAGCGCCGAATCCCAGGCAGATCCACCCCAAAACACGCGCCACCAGCTCGTCCCCACCGCTCAGGAGGCCATGGAACTGGTACAAAAGGGCGCTCAGCAGGAGCCCGAACACCGTAACTCGCACCAAGGGATAGAAGCATAGTTTTTGATAGGCTGTTTTGACCACCCTGATCCCTCATTTCTCTGTTGTTTGACCGCTCCCAGTCTGAGCACATGGAATTGCCGTTGGCCGGACCCCTACCGTCTGTCGGAGTGATGAGGGGATCTGCTCGATAAGCTGGACGCTGTCGCATCGATTTTTAGTCTAATTCAGCTCGACTAAATAAGTCTAAAATAAAAGGCTTATCCTCACAGGCCTTTTTGAAACGAAGCATAAAATCCGCCAGCACATCTTTATCTTTTGAATAGACACAGAACATGCTGCTCTCTGGGTCAAAACCTATTTTTTCTTGCAAATCCGAGCACTGTTCGTCCAAAAACACTTGTGCTAAACTTCCCCAATCATAACCGCTTCCTTCAAAGCCTTCATCTTCACGAGTATCAAAAATCTCTTGCAGATACTCTCCCACATTTAGGCAGACAGAAGCGCTTTCTTCATGCTCGACCCAGAAAAACGGTGCAATTTCTTTTTCAAATTCTTTTGTGATTTTCATATCTTTGCACTCCTTCCAAATTCCAGTTTGTCATTTCCACCTGAAACAGCAGACGCTCCCCCTCAGACCGGGGATAGAAATGCAGTTCTGGCGGCCCGGCGCTCCGCCCCCCGAATTACGGGGTCATAGGCGGGACACACAGGTCCTCCCGGTATTCGCTCCGCTCGGCCAGGGCGTCAAAGTCCATACCGGAGATGACCGCCTGGCACCGCTCCCGGTCCTCGCTCTGGTCAGAGAGGGCGGGCACGCCCTCGTCTGTCAGACCGGCGTCATAGCCAAAGGACCAGATGCTGCGCTCGGCCTGCAAGCTGGTAGAGTCCTCATAAGAGAAATAGGAGATGGACACATTATGCCTGCGGTCCTCCTGCCAGCTCAGGCCGAAGCCGTCGTAGCTTCCGTCCTCGTCCATATAGAAGTATAATTCGGCGAACCGGATCTCCCGTCCATCCGACAGCTCTATGTCAGGGTATGCAGCTCTCAGCAAATAAGGCTGCGAGGACATGGGGATATATTGGTAGGTCAGTTCTGGATCATCCCGTTCCAACAGCTGTTGGACGATGCTCCATCGATCTGCCGCGTATGCTTCAAACCCCAGATCCTCCCACGCCATATCCCGGTAAGTAATGTGGTCGTTGTCATAGTAGCTATGGTAAAGGCGGCCCTTGTGCCAGAGATAGTCTTCACCAGATGCTTCTGCCGCAAACACCATGTATTCCTCTGTCTTATAGACATCATAATCGAAATCGCTCACATCTTCGCTGAGGATAAACGGCCGAATCTGGATGATGTATCCGCTCTGATCCATAAATTCCTGCTGTTCCATATCAGCGGAGAGCTTCTCATAGACTGCCTGGGCCTGTTCGACGGGGTAGGTCTTCTCTCCAAACGGCTCCTGTCCCGGCAGCGCAATGCAGCCGGACAGCAGGCAGGCCAGTCCCACCGCCCACGCCGGAGCAGCAAACAAAAGCAGCCGCTTTTTCGTTGTCTTTCGGTACATCTCATTTTCTCCCTTCTATGGTTTGGCGGATCTGGCAAAGGAGAACCTTTTTCAGCGCCACACGATGTTCCCCAGGTGTTCCCTGAATTCTTCCAGATGCCTCTTGTCCAGCGCGCCCGCAAGGACATCCCCATAAAAGCCGTTGCTCCGAATCCATGCGATCAGCTTGTCCTCTGAATACATCACCGCGATGCCGTACACCTCAAACTCTGACAAGAGATGGTACTTGTCGTTGCAAAAGGCTTCCAGTTCCTTTGCGATGTTAAGCGCTGTCACGAACTCGCCCTTGCATCGCCCCTTTTTTACTGCCGGCTTAGCCTCCAGCGCAATGGTGATCATCCGCCCAACGCAAAATTGATAAAAGCTGACGTCGCCTTTTTCGATGCTCCATTCTTTTTTATAGCACTGCGCCAAACGGCCGCTGGCGATGTTGTAACCGGCAATGGGGGTCCGTTTCTTTTGAAAGAAAACAAGCTGTCCTTCCTCTATGTAGAGCTCGTCCAGGGTCAAAAAGCGCTCCGCGCTTGAAAAATATTCTGCCTGGTCATGGAGCGCGGTATAGATCAGCTTGAATTCCCTTGGGAGCTTCATCCGGAGTCTTTTTTCAGCAGGGGAAAAATCGACCTCCTGCTCGGTGTTCAGATCCATAAACAGGCTCATTTTGGAAAGTATCGCCTGTAAATCCGCATATTCCGGTTCAAGCAGGCTGTGGTTTTCCCAGAACCGGCAGACAGCCCTGTCTTTCCCGCTGAAATGCTCTGCCAGCTCCGGCGTCAGATCTTCAGGCCGGACATACCCGCTCCCGGCAGTCTGGTCCTCGTCATAAGTACCATAGTAGAGTTTTCTTCTATAATAATAGAAGCCTTCCTTCATCCTCATCTGTTCACCATCATTCTCCCTCTTTCATTAAGTCTTGTAATAACGCCATTTCATGTAATGTCAGGGTAACACCTTTTCCGTACTTCGTGTGTTCTTGATTCCAAGTCCTAATATCATAAACAGGTTCTCTATGATTCCAAGATATAAAATTAAGCTCTTTTGTATATCCGTTATTTATATCAGACAGTTTACCTATATGTTTAACTATTTCAAATTTATTTTCCATAATTATTTTACGCTCCAAAGGGTATTCCGAGTCCTTGCTCTGCTTAACTTCTCGGCAAACTGGAATTGTTATTTTACATACGAGTTTTTTGAAAATACTTAAAATCATACCCTTCTTCTGGCTCACCAATTTCATACCCTAAAGCTTCGGTTAATCTTTCTTTTAATAAGCAATACCATTCCTCCCAAATATCATCAGGCATTATTCCAGCAATCTGTATTCCGCTTGGCTCAACAGAAGCCCATAGATCTATATCTGTCCCTGTCCATTGAGGTCCATTCTTGCTCCCTGCCCAATAAGGCATTGATTCATATATTTTGTCTATCTTTTCCCACATTTCTTTAGGCGCGCTATAATGAAAATTTAAGTTTACATCATGGTTCATGGTCAACTTCTCCTCTGCAAATCGGGATTTATCGCAGCCAACTCCATCACACGAGCTATGTATCTTCGTTTTCCGGCTATCAAATTCCCGCCGTATGCTCCAACAGGTCCAGCACATACAACAATCGCGCCTTTCGCTCCATCAGATTTTCTCCATTCTCTGGTTTGGCGGCTCCAAGCCGGGGTTCCTTTTCTTGATCGGTAGTGAGCTTACTCGACAAACTGGAATTGCTATCCTGATTTGTTTTTGCTCACGCTAAGTCCTGATAAACAAAAATACTATGACAGAATTTTTTCAAATTTCTGAATGACAACATTTGAACAATAGAATTTAATCGCATCGTCTTCATAATCACCTACCCTATACCTTACATCGTTTTCATATCCATTTTCACTCATATCTTGAATATAAAATCCCTTAATTTGTCCATCTCCATCAAAACACCAACTTTTTACATCCAAAAATTCCATGATGATTTTATAGTTTTCATCCGAAATCATCTCTAATATAAGATTGGTAATATTTCCCCAATCGCACTCATCCAATTTTGTTTCCCACTTCAATAAGGTAATTTTGTTAAACATATTGAAATTTCCCATCTGGAAACTGGGAAGAATAGACCTGATACTGTCTAAGTTCATCGTTCTCCCTCCTTAACAAAATTCCGATTTATCGCAACTAATTTTATCACACTATGTATCTTCCTTTTCCGGCTATCAAATTCCCGCCGCATGCTCCAGTAAGTCCAGCAGGGCCTGATTTATAGTCTTGAGCTCGCCGCCCCGGAGGGGGTGCCCCCCCGCCAGCAGGGCCTGCACATACAGCACCTGCACCATGCTTTCCAAAAGCCCGGCATCCCGTGTTGTACACAGGCGGCGGACAATGGGGCTGTTCAGATTGAGATAGAGAGTGGCCAGGGGCCGCTCCTCCACGCCGGAGAGCATGGAGGCCAGGGCATCGGAGAAGATTCCGCTGCTGCTCTCCTGGGCGGACTGGAGCTGGCGCAGGAACTGCACCTCGTCGCTCATGGCGTACAGCACCGGCAGGTCGGCGGGCAGGAAGCGGCGGAGCCTGGCCTGACACTCGAATGGGAGCAGGGCCTCATCCGCAGCCCGGAGCAGCCGCTCCCCCCGCTGACGTTCGGCGGCGGTGACGTCCTCCAGGGTGTCGAACATCTCCTCCTCGTGGAGGGGCTGGAAGGGCAGGCCGAAACGCTCCGCCATGGCCAGGATCAGCTCCTGGTCGCTGGCATAGCCGGTGCAGATGAGCAGCCGCCCCTGGGCCATGAAGATGGGTTTGAGCTGCTTGAACTTAGGGACGCTGTGGACCCAGACAGCCTCGCCCGCCCGCTTCAGGGCGGCGCCGGTCATGATCCCCTCGCTGGTCTCAAAGCTGAGGTAGTCGATGAACAGCCGGAACAGTTCCTCGTCCCAGACCGCCATGGCTTTGATGGCCTCCGCGTGGACGGACACGATGCCTTTCAGCCGGTCCGGGTCCTCCTCCGCCAGCCGGGCCAGATGGCGGCGCATCGCGGCGGCAAACTCCTCCCGGGCCTCGGACAGCGCCCTGTCCTCGTAAAAATCCTCCCGGGAGGCGGTGGGCCGCAGGCCCCGGGTGTTGAGGAAGCACTGTAAAAAGAAGGCCCAGGGCGGCAGCAGGGTATCCCCCCGCTCGGTCAGGAGCATCTGCTTCAGATAGATGCGGTGTCCGCCCTTGGCGGAGGGGGCGGTGCGGTAGGGGAGCACATAGGCCACACCGCTGATGTGGGGCGTCTGGATGGGGATGGCCTCCAGAAATTCCTCCTCAAAGAGCCACTCGCCAAAGGAGAGCAGCTGGCTGCGGCTGACGCCGGAAAAGTCGGCGGGGATGCTGTTGAGCCGCTCCGGATCGCCGGACAGATAGACGGGGACAGGCAGGGCCAGCCCGTAGTAGCGCACCAGTTCAGTCACCTTCCGGGGCTGGAAGTAGTGCTCCATGCCGGGCTTGGCGGTCAGGATCACCGCCGTGCCCACCGGACACTCCTCCAGCGGCTCCAGGGTATAGGTGCCGTCCGGCAGGCCCGTCCACACATGGGCCCCGCCGCCCTGGGCCGGCCGGGTGTGGACCACGATGGAATCCGACACCATGAAGCAGGAGAGCAGGCCGATGCCGAACCGACCGATGTAGTCCTCAGGAATCCTGCCGTTGACCAGCTCCGTCTTGGAAGACTGGCCGATCACCGCCAGAAAACGGTGGATGCCCTCCTCGCTGAGCCCCGCGCCGTTGTCCCGGAAGATCAGGCGGCGGCCTGGCTCCACCGTGATGGTAATTTTCCCTCTGTTCCAATCCGGCTGCGACTTCTGCCGCAGGGTGATGGCGTCCACGCCGTTTTGCAGCAGTTCCCGGAGAAACACATCCGGGCTTTTGTACAGGTGGTTGGACAGCACGTCCAGCATCCCGCCCAAATTTACTTGAAAATGATAGGTGTCGCTCATCGGTTTCTCTCCTTTTTCGTCCTGTTCTGTGTTGCGATCAGCGGAAAACCACTGAATCGCAAGAGGTATCAACCATCCTTACAATCGACCTCTATGTAATCAGAATGAAAATGCAGTCCATTCTTTTTCGCTTCTCTGATCAGTCCCATTGACAAAATATCCATGCAAAGAAAATGGTCTACATCAAATCGCCTGATTTCTTTGATCCTTTTTATCAATGCGTTTTCAAATTGTTCGGAATCTTGCAGGCTGATTGCGTTTATCATTTCATCAATCGGATCATCAGCTGCTTGCTCAACTGTTTTATGGGAAAGCATTTGAACAAGATTTGAGTCCGGGCTGGTCACTTTAGGAATCACATCATAGTTGGAAACAAAAAGTGCTGCACAGCCATAATATACGGATTTAAGGCGGCTTTCAATATTCCTTTTTGTAGCTGCCGGTGCATCTCTTCCTTCTTGTAACAGCTGAACAGCAAGCGCAAATTCGTCAATTTGTTTTGACACGCATACATAGCATTCCCGATGCTTGCCTTGTATGAATTCATTTCTGGCAATCCTTGAGAAACATAATGAAAGCAGGGAATGGTACTTTACTTCATTGATTTTCCCATTCAAATAATCGCTGTTCATGGATTCAAGTTCTTCATAATCATAGTGCATTCCTTGGAGGATCATATCCCTCCGCTTATCCCATTTAGCGGTTTTATAATCAGGAAATTTCTTCATTTTATCACCTTCCAAAACTCCGCTTTATTGACGTTTTGAAAAACAGGAAATCACGAATTGGACAAACCGGACGCAAAGGTATCCGATCCCCGTGATCCCCCAGGCCAGGATCAGATAGGATACCACCGCAAAGGCCAGGATGATGAGATCCAGCTCCTCCTGCCACGGCTCCAGACGGCAATAGACCAGAAAACTGAGGGGAAGGCCCACGAGATTCATGGCAACCCACAGCTGCCACCGCTCCAAGCCCAGCCAGCGCTGAAACAGGCTCCCGGCGATCCAGAAGTACCCGATGACGGCCAGTGCAAAGCCGCGCATGATGGCGTCGGCGTCGATCCTGCTGCCAAGCAAAACGGAAAAGCATACCTGAAACAGCCCGATATAAAGGCAGACAGAGACAAGCAGGGCCAATGCCCGCTTCATATATACTGTGAGCTTCCGCTTTGGGGATGGCTGATCGAACTCTGACATGATCCTCTTCTCCACATCCGTCTCTTGCCCATTGTTTTCTGCTTCATTCCACTTCATAACAAATGCCCATGCATTGTTGACGCGCCTATGGATCAAGCCGATAGGTCGCGGTCAACTGATACCAATTTTCTTTAATCTCCAGCATCTCCATCTCGCTGAGATCGTAAAGCGGGGACCCTTTTGCGTGCTCCTTGATCGCTTCTACATCGCAGGAGGTATCCTCAGAGTAAATGATATAAATGTGCGTCATATAAAATTGGCCGTCGTCCTCTTTGCTTTCACCAGTTGAATATTGAAAGAAAGCTACATCTTCGCCGCCATTGACGCCACCTGTCATATCCGTATATCGGGCCATCTGCTCCCCGCTGTGGATTCTATCGACGGTCGATTGATAGCCTTGTATTTTGAGATCCACTATGACCCGCTCGATTGCGGGAGACAGGCAGCCAATGAAACTCCCAGCCAGGAATACGATCAGACACCACAGGATGGAGAGCACACAATTTCTGATATATCTCCGGTTCCTCCTGCGTCTGACCGCCTGCACAATAAACATAACCAGCAAGACCGGGATCACCAGCAGTCCAAAAAAGAAGTGTGAAAAAGCAAGAAGTATGGCAATGAGCTTATAAAAGCCAAAGACGATTCCGCCGCAAGTCTGGACAATCTGATAGAAACTAACAACAAACACATCTATGGTAAAAAGAACTGCAAGGAGCACTCCCGCTATGGGGATTTCCCTCTTTTGCCGCCCCTTTTGCGTTATTTGATCCATCACTTTCTCCTTTCCTGTCGTCACTTATGCAAGAAAGCATTGTTTTCTAAAAAGTGCAACTCTTGTGGCTTACACAAACCAACACATGGCCTAAGCAGCAAAAGTGCCCCGCGACACCCTGTCACTTGGACAGGCTGACGCAGGGCGCGAAAAGGCCGCAAGGGAGACTCCACATCCACCAGCGGATGTGGTTTCTTCTTCAGCCAAAATCAATTTTTCATATTTGAACAGAACAGCCGTGGACTGTCCCAGTTTTTCTTCCATAGCAAGACCTCGGGTTACAAATTTCTAAATGGGTATACTTTACTATTTTATTATATCACATCATCTGTTTTCTTTGGAAGAGAGATTTGCTCCTCAGCCAAATTTGTGATGTGGATTTTTCCCTTTCTCTTTCCCGTCCCGGCATACTCCAGCAGTTCTCTGGCATTGCTGGCCGGATGCCGCACATAGGCGATGAGAAAATCGCTGCGCTCCACCATATATCGGTTTGCGCGGACGATGGCAAGCCGTTTGGGGACCGTTTCCAGATCCGGCGGATAGAACAGAGCGTCGAACTCCTCTGGCAGATCCACCTTTCTGTTGACTGGGTAATATGGGGTCATCAGCATCAGCGTAATATCCGGGTGCGCTCGCTTGGCCTGCGACAGTGCCCGGATCACCAGACGGTCAAAGCTTCCATACTGTCCCACCACAAATTCAGATACGCCATATTCCGTGATATGACGCTCTATGGTTTCAAGCAGAGTTGGGTACACCCGATCCGGCGTCTCCCTATGCCCTATAAAAAAGCAGTTTCCCATCTGACAGCCCTCATACACAGTCGCAGTCATATTTTATTGATTGTGATTCATAATAGAAATATAAAGCGCACGCCCATTTTAATAATTATATCACTAATTATTCGTTGTGTGAAGCGAAAGTTAATGATTTAAGTGCGAACCCGCAACGCTCCCTTATATTAAAATAATAAGCAGAGATTGGAGGGAGAGGGTCATGGACGATAACCGCCGCTATGAAGCGTTTGTGCGGAACCGCATCACAGAGCTGCGGGAACAGAAGGGTATTTCTGAGCATCGGATGAGCCTGGAGCTTGGAAAGAGCGGCTCCTACATCAGAAGCATCACCAATGGAATTTCTATGCCCTCTCTCCGGGAGCTGTTCAACATCATGGAATACTTTGATTTGACGCCAACTCTTTTCTTTGCTCCTATGGACGATCCGGATTCCCTGCGTGGGATCATAGGTAATAAACTGCTCACCCTGCCGGATGAAGACTTGGAGAAAGTAGCTGTTTTTCTGGACTGGATCAGAAAATAACCGCTCCTACTGGCGTTTGACATGAAAAATATGCCGCTCAGTCAGTTCCTGATAGTTTCTGACACGGGCGGTTTCTTTTTTGCGCTCTTGGGGAAAGAACTTCCGGCTATTGAAATTTCAAGCTCTTTCCACTAAAATGGAATTCATCGTCTGTTACCAACCGTTCCAATTACAAAGCGAGGTAGGAAAAAATGAACCAAAAAGAAATCAATGAGCTTCGGCGCCGTTTTCGCCCGGAAAAAAGCGCCATCAGCCGTGTTTATGGATGCTATGTCAACAGCAGTAAAGAGATCGTTTCCGATCTGGACGAATCCCTGGGCATGATGCCGCAGGAGGAGTCCGAGAAGTATTTGAGCCTTTTGAAGAAGGGACTGTCCGGCTCTCTTGGGAAAAACCTCATTGATATCGTATTCTCCACCCAGCAGGTGGTGGACAGTGAGGAACACCGCCTGCTCATCACACTGCGGGATTCCCAGCTGAAGGACAACGAGGCCCGCCAGACCTTTTACCACAAGGTAATTGACAGTCTGGACATGGGGGACAGCAGTTACCTGCTGCTCATGGCCTCTGACAGCTACGATGTCCCCCATCGGGGCAAGGATGATTCCCTGCAAGCGGATGCCTCAGATGAGGTGTTCACCTACATCGTCTGTGTGGTGTGCCCCATCAAGGAGGGCAAGGTGGAACTGGGATACTTCCCCGGTGATAATGAATTCCACTGCGCTGCTGGGCAAACCGTCGCTCCTCCTGAGCTGGGTTTTCTGTTCCCGGCATTTGATGACCGGGCAGCAAATATCTATAACGCTCTCTTTTACAGCAGGAAGGCCAATGAAATTCACCAGGAGTTCATTGATGCGATCTTCCATGTGGAAGCGCCGATGTCTGCTGTTGAGCAGAAGGAAGCATTCCAGTCAGCTCTGAGCGATGCGTTTGACTGCAGTCTGGAAGTGATGCAGACTGTTCATGAACAGCTGCGTGAGAAAATCAAGGAGCACAGGGAGAGCAGGAGTTCGGAACCTCTGGAGATGAGTGCCTCAGAAATAGGGCAAATCCTTCAAAGCTGCGGGATTGCGGATGAGCAGGTGGCAGCATTCCAGGAAAAATGCGGCGAGCAGTTTGGTTCGGGGGTTGTCCTGAATCCGGCAAACCTGATCGACAGCAGCCGCTTTGAGATCAAGACACCTGAGATCACCATTTCTGCTGATCCAGAGTATAGTTACCTGGTGGAAACTCAAATTATCAACGGGCGCAAGTACCTCCTGATCCCTGCTGAAGATGGCGTGGAGGTCAACGATTTTGCTGTCAGCATTACAGCTGCACAGAAAGAAGATTAAATTTCAAAAGCCGGACACAACGCAAGGCGGTATAACCTTTAAGGCCAGATATTGTTTGTTATTTTCTGTCTTAAATAAAATCCTTAGAGTGGGCGCTTCTGGTTGGTTCATTATGAACCGGGACTCGGTTCACATGATATGTAGACCCTCCCCTTGGCGGGAGGGTCTGCTTTTTACAGGCTATCTCACCAGACGGTTTCTTGCTTCCAGTGCTGATGCGCAGTCATGGCCTGTCAAATACTGTGCCGCATCCAGCCATTCCTGTTCACTGCATGCACCTAAAGGGATCGCGGCAGTGAGCCTGTGCAGCCGTTCACTTTGCTGGGACAGCCGAAGATCAGAAAGAATTCCGCATCCCATTTGATAAGCCAAATAATCCAGTAGATCGATCTCAACCAGCATTGGACACCTCCGTCATACCACATGATACAGATTGGAAGTAAAACTCCCATTCTCCCGCCAGCGTGGGTCCTTTTGCAGCAGACCAGCCCTGCAGAGATCATCCAGTGCCCGCTTGACCGTAGAGCGGGAAAGCCCCAACTCCAGAGCAATGGTTCTGATGGCCGGCCAGCAGCGTCCCTCGCTGTCTGCCCGATCTTTGAGGTACATATAGACGCTCTTGGCTCTGTGGCTTAGATTGGAATTGTAGATATTTCTAAAGCTGTTCATTCTGTTTCCCTTTGTCAAGGCCGAAATACCGTTTTGTGGGAATCCGGTGCGGCCTGAATTCCCTGAGCCATACCGCCAGCGGATGTGCCGACTCCCTGCGGCTGCTCACTATCCATTACAATCGTCCCATAGTGGCGGCGGATGATGGACTCCTCCAACTCCTGCTTGTCAGCATAGGCAACGAACCGCTGGGCCTTCTCCGGCACTTCATAGGGCATGCCGAACCGGATGCCCCAGTCAAGGAACAGCCGCAGCTTGACCTTCATGGGGTGGACGCCGGTCTTGGCCACAATAAAGTTGCCCTTGGGCATGGACTTGAGTTCATCCGGGGTCATGAGGGGACGCTCCATCATCTGGAGGGACTGGCTGGGATCGTTTTTTCCGCGGGAGATACTGCCGCTCATTACCGTCCGGCTGCCCAAAGACTTGGACAGTTCCACCGCGGTCTGACTGGCCGGGGCGAAGCCGCCGTAAAGGTTGACCTGGCAGTTGTCCACGATGATCTCAGAGCCCTCTTTTCCATAGTTTTTCTGCAGCTGTCCCGTAATGCTCTGGACGATAGGCACCAGCATGAGTCCTCTGGACCGGGAGGCGGAAAACATCAGCTCCAGCGACTGGATGGGCGGGCATGTCCCAAGCTCATCTGCAAAGAAGACCACCCGGTTCTTGAGCCGCCCACCGTTCTCATCGGCCACGGTGAGGATCTCCCGGTACAGATTTTGGAGGATCAGGCTGACCATGAAATACTTGGTCTGATCCTCCTCGGGCAGTACGATAAAGATGGCGGATTTCTCATTGCAAAACTTCTCCGCGTCAATGGCGGTGTCAAAGCAGAGGATCTGCTCCATCTCCGAGTCGAGGAAGGCGTTTAGGCGGGACAGTACCGTTGAGATCACGGAGGCCATGGCCTGCTCCGCCGTGTTGAGGGCGGACCCGGCAAACCAGCGGGCCTTATGATTAGGCGGGAGCTTTTCCAGCAGGAGCTGGAACTGATTCTTTCCCTTCACCCGGCTGGGGGCCAGCAGTTCCTGCACCAGCTTGAACACCGACACGATGTGGCGCTTTTCAATGGGATTGCCGTCCGCGTCCTCGGTGGGCAGATACTCGGCCACCAGCAGGAACATGGCGGTCAGCAGGCCCTCGGCGGAATCGTAGAAAAAGGCGTTTTGCCCATACTGGGCGCTGTCGCCGCCGCTGGTGTTGATGAGCGTCTTGGCGAGGATCTTGGAGTATTTCTCCGCCTTAGCCTTTGCCGCCAGGTTTTTGGGGTCGGCTTTATAGATGTCCATGTACTTGTTGATCAGATGAAGCAGATTGTTGCCGTCCGAGCGGGTGGGATTACGCAGATCCAGCACAGCGATCTGGTATCCGTAGCAGTCCTTGGCGATACCAGCGTAGTTGCGGAACAGGTCGCCCTTGGTATCCGTGCAGAGGAAGGACATCCCGCTGGCGAGGGCATATTCGATGTTGGGGTACAAAAAGAACGCGGTCTTTCCGGCGCCGCTGGCGGCGGTGACCATAGCATGGATATCATCGGTGTCCACCAGAGCTGTAACATGGTCTTTGAGCCCTTCGCAGCCAAGGACAAGGCCCTGCTTTTCCGGCAGATGCTCTCCCTTGCGCCACAGCTCTGGTTCAAAAGGGACATGGGCATAGGTCTGCCGAATCTCCTGTTTGGTAGCCCATCGTGCTGTCCCGTGCTGGCCGTCGCCCACAGTCTTGGATTTGATTCCGTCAAGGGTATAGTAATGGGAGAGAAACGCGAGGCCGCCGATCACGAGAAACATGATGGCGCCTACCACGATAAGTGTTATAACTTGCGTTGGCACATGATCCTCCTTTTGATATCTACGCCTTAATATCAGAAGGGGATGTTCAGTTTTCGCTTTGTCTGCTATAATAAATGGGTATGAGGTGATTGCTTTGATTTGCGCATGTGACCATTGCTACTATCTGTTTGAGGCGCCGGAGCTGCCGGAGCAATGCCCGGACTGTGGAAAGCAGGCAACCCGGCCAGCCAATAAGCAGGAGCGGGCAGAATATCTCAGCAGACAAACAAGCAGCCAGGAAGAAGCGGAGGAGTGGGACTGAGCCATTCCTCCGCTTTGCTGTTTCAGGCTTAGGCCATCACTGGCTCAGCTTCCCTCTGGGTCTTTTCCTCTTTCTGCCGCCGTTTGATCTCGTCGGCCTCGTACTTGACCGGCACCTTGGCACAGGAGATGGCCAGCTCCAGCCATGCGCTGGCCACCTCTTTTTTCTCTGCCTGGGTACGGATACCCTGGCAATTGTTCTTGGCCAATACGCTTTGGAATTGCATGGCGATCTCATCCGCCCGGTTCTTGAGGATACCCCGGTTCTGATGAGGCAGGATGTGGCTTTCTAAAAACCGGACGCCCTGCTCAGTGGTCAGCGCGGTACCCATCTGTTTGCACTCCCGCAGCACCACCGAGAGGGCCAGCGCCGCCATGGTTTCCATGCGCTCCATCGCCTGGTCAAAGCGTCCCCAATGGAGGTCGTTCCGGTACCGCAGGAGCAATCCGGGAAACTGGTAAACCGCCCGGTCCGGCTGAACTTCCTTGCACCTGGCTCCGATTCGCCGGCAGACGAGCCCCGCCACCGCAAACTGCGGATGCTCCTCGGCGGGCTGGGCCTCCAGTCCATTCCACGCTTTCAGATCCTCGTCCCAGTCTTTGTATTCGGATTGCAGCGAGGCAATTTGAGAATAGCCATGCTCCCGCAGAATATCCGAGAGCCGGCCGGCGGCCTCGATTCCGGCGGCATCGTGATCCAGGCAAAGGATGGCTTTCCGCAGATTTGGATTTTTCTCCAGCATCCACAGCATAGCATGTTCCGCCGTACCACAGAGAGCCACATAGCTGTGCTGCTGCCAGCCGTCCGGGTACAGGGTGAGAAAGGCAAGCAGATCGATGGGGGCCTCGAATACATAGAGACGGTCGCTGGTACCGACCCAGTGGAAACTGCACCGGAGATCACTGCCCTCTATGTTGCCCCGGTAGCTTTTGCCTTGGGTATAGAGCCCCCGCTTGTGGGCATGACGGGCAACGCCGCGTTCATCGAATCCTACGAACACGGCGTTGTGATACACCTTTGTCTGATCTATGGACAATTCCCGGCTCTCATAGATCAGTCCTTTCTGTGCGAAAGCGCTTAGTACCTCCCGGCTGATGTGCCTCTGCTGGAGCAGATAAGCATATACCCGCCGCATGGTCTGGTTTGAGGGAGGCAGGGCAAATTCCTTTGGTGGCTCTTTTTCTTTTTTCTCCGCCGGTACATACACCTCCCCCTGTTCACCGTTGAGCAGACGGGTCACTGCTTCAGGGTAAGTCAGGCCGTAGAAATTTTGGACAAAGGAGATTGCATGGCCACCCCTCTCTGCAGCATGATCGTACCACTCATTCCCATGCACAGTAATACTGTGATCCGAGGTGAGGCGTTTGTCCTGGCCGGAGGAGATGAGTTTCTCTCCCTGGCGTCGCAGGAACTCCACCAGATCAACTGAATTTGCCCGGAGCTTTTGCTCCTCCGTAAAGTGGATATATGGCATCCTGCACCTCCCGCAATAATCAATGCTGCCTGTATTTTACACAGTTCATCTTCTCATTGATTTCTCCCCTTGAGCTTCCTGTGGAACAGGATGGGCTTGCTGGGGATCAGTTTTCTCTTTTTCAGCCTTTGAATGTCCTCAGCATGGGATAACAATGTCTGCTGTCTAAATTTCCTTTTCTGTTTCAAAAAAGAGCCTCCCTTACAATTTCATCTCCGGCTCATGGTCATCCGCCTTGTGGCCCTGAGCGATTTTCTTCGCCTTGATTTTTCGTAGGAGCTTCCGGTCCACAGCCACCCGGATACCGTCAGAAGGTGGCTGGCTCTGCTCCTGAAAGATGTTGGCCAGATGGTGGAGCAGTGAAATGACTGCCGCTGCAGGCGGTTGGCCCAGCCAGTCATCCATGTGTTCCAGAAAGTATTGAGCGTACTCATTCCCCTGATCCGCCGCCAATTGGAACCACTTGATCGCATTGCTCTTGTCTTTTGGAACCTCTTTCCCAAGCAGATAGAGTTTGCCGAGGGCATACTGGGCGTATTGATTGCCCTGTTCCGCTGCGGCAGTGAGCCAGCGAATGGCGGCTTCCGTGTCTTTCGGTACCTCCTCGCCCTGGAGCAGCAGCTTTCCCAACCGGTACTGGGCGAACTGGTTTCCAAGTTCCGCGGAGAATGTGAGCCACTTCAGTGCGGATGGCGGATCTATGGGCAGACCTGCGTCACCAGAAAGGTACAGCTTGCCAAGGGCAAAAGCGGCGAAACTGTTTCCTTGCTCCGCCGCAAGTGTGAACAGATTCACCGCCTTTTGAATGCCTTTTTCCACGCCCTGACCATCCCGATAGATTTTGCCGAGCGCGTATTGAGCACAGTCCTGGCCGGCTTCCGCCGCCTTTGTCAGCCGCTCCAATGCCTGGGCTGTCTGCTCCGGTGTAGAGGATGGATCATTGAAAATCATCCGGGCCAGTTGGTACTGCGCGTGGGGATTGTCCAGTTTGGACGCCTGTTCAAACCACTCCCTGGCTGCCGCCTCATCTTTACCAGTCCCTACACCATGGAGGAGCATCCATCCGATGCGGTACTGCAATTTATCGTCATGGCTCTGCTGCTCCAATTCGAGAAATCCGGCGAAGGCTTGCCGGTACCACTGTTCCGACGCTTCGGCGTCCTTCTCACAGCCAATGCCGTCCCGATACATCTTTCCTAACTCGTAGGCGGCATAGGGGAAGTCCTGCTGTGCGGAGGCTGTGTATAACTCCAGCGCCCGCGCATCGTCCTGTTCCACACCCTGTCCACAGCGAAACAGGCCGGCAAGGGAATATTGCGCATACTTGTACCCTTTGTCTGCGGAAAGTTGGAACCACCGGGCGGCATCACCATAGTCCTGCTCACAGCCGAGGCCCGCGGCATACAGTTTGCCGATCCGGTACTCCGCATAGCGTTTTTTCTTCTGCCTCTCAACAGCATAGAAAGCGGCCAGCGCCTTGCTGTACCACACATGGGCGGCCTGCATATCAATCTTCCGGCCCAGCCCGTCCGCAAGCATCCGGCCCAGATCGTGCATGGCCAGCGCATTGCCTTTTTGCGCCTCCTGTTGGAACAGGGTAAACGCCTGCTCAAGATCCTGGGGCTGATCCTTGCCGCCAAACAAACAGCGGCGGGCCAGGCGGTACTCATCGCTCCAGTTCATCTGCGCTTTGGCTGGCGCAGACACCGTTTTGTCTGGGACATCGTCCGGTGGGGACTCCGAGAAATCATTCCAGTCATTATCAGGCTGGGGCGCCTCCGGCAGCGGCGCTTCTTCCTGGTCCTCCACAGGGACACGGTCTTGCTGGTCATCTGGATGGAAAACCTGCTGGCGCGCCCCCAGTGTTACCGCTTCCTCAATGACGATGTTTTTGATCCGCTTGAATTCCTTCTGCTGGGAAAGGGGAAGGCGTGGAGGCAGGTCGTCCTTGTAGGTGCGCAGCACATCTTCCCGCAGTTCATACCACAGGGCATAGGCTGCGGCGACACATGGCTCTTTGGTCAGCTCGTCCACAATCTCATCCACCACAGCCTTCAGCGGAGCCTTGAGGTAGCCGTACTGCTTCCGGCCTCCGGTGTGCCGCAGGCGTTCCGCCAGATGCTCCATGAGCTTCTCCATGCGGTGGTTGACCACGGTGCCGCTCCACATCTGTTCAATCAACTGCTCCAGCACAGAGCGGGCGTCCTCATTCAGCGTGTTCCTACTCTGGGTCTGCTTCTGGTAAAGCTCCGTCAGCTCCTGCCGGAAGATCTCTTTTGCCAGTCCCGACCTGATTTGGGCGATGCCCTGCGTGGTGAGGAAGCCTTTCGACGGATCGGCGCTGTAGCAGACCATGTGGATATGGGGATGGTGTGCTTCATCATGGAATGCAGCGTACCACCGGAAATCCTCCCAGGGGATCTTCATCGCCTCCGCCATTTCCATGGCATACTTGGAGAGCAGTGCTTTCCATTCTTCCGCCTTGTCATAGCCGAGGCGGGCAGCGTCTTCCCGCCGCAGAGAGATGATGGGCAGCCACACATTACCGGGGTGGGCCGCGACCGCTTCCGCTACCTGCGCCAGTACGAGCTGGTCTTCCTCGCCGGTAAACAATCCATGGGAACCGACGCGCTGGGCGCGGGGGCGGGTGGCGATGTACTTCAGATAGTTATCCTTCTTGGCGATCTGGTCATAGTTGTCCTCCAGAGCGCAAGTGATGAACTCCGATGCGTTGGCGCATGTCGGCTCGGCTGCATAGTCCTCGTATTCAAACATCCCACGGCTGAGCGGGAAGTCCCGCAGAATCTGTTCCACCATCTTTTTCTGCTTTGAGGTGGCCGGCCACTCACTGCGTCCCGGATCGATGCGCTCCACACCATTCCGTGTGGCCATATATTTCACATAGTTTTCAAGATGAGCGGTGGCGGAGGAGGTACCGCCCTTGATGTAGGGGCACTTGAAAATCAGGCGCGGCACAGACTGTCACCACCTTTGTGCATCACTCCACGCCCCGCTGGTAGTCGATGGCGTCCTTGAAGCTGATGCGCCCATTGGTCTGCTTCACTTCACGGACGGACCGGGCGCGGAGTGTCTTGAGATCCTCGTCACTGATTTCCATGCCCGCCGCCAGTACATTCATCATCATGTTGACCTCAACCGCCAGTTTGAAGAGCAGGCGGGCGATGCGGTTCTCACTGTCCTGGACGGTTCCGCGCATGGCTGCCACCAGTGCGGGCGGCAGATATGCTGTGGCTTCCTTGCCGGAAACATAGCCGGCATAGAAGCGGATTGCCTTTTCAATAAACTCGTTCTGGCTCTGGCAGTTATCCCTTTCACAGAGTTCTTTGACCAGTTGCTGTGTTTCGGGAGCAATACGCAGAGCGAACTTGATTTTTTCTCTCGCCATACTTTCCTCCAATCAAAAATCCCTGACCTTTGCATGGCCAGGGATTCGTTTTCTTTGAGAGGCTTCTTTACTTCAAAGCTGAATGCCGCCCATACTTTGCTTTTGTGCCTCCTTTTCTGTCCATATCCCTGTTTTAATGCCGGATAAACGCCGAAGCGATGGGCCATTCCAGCCGTGGTGACCCCCGGTGTGATCCCATCCCCTGAAAAGTGACCCCCGCAAAACCGTTCCCCGGCCCGCATTGCGGGGCGGTGTGAGCCGAGCGGGGGACGCTTTGCGACCCCCGCTCTTTATCCCGCACTGTTTTCGACCCCTCGGTTCACCCTCGCTAAAGGCGAAAGTGAGAGGCCATCAACGCAGGACGGTCACTGCTCATTTTAGGAACGGCCCGCACAAAGCCCCCACAAATCGCCGGGAGGGACGGCAGGGGTACGGATGCCACCCAGCCCCGGAAAAGGGCACACCGGGCCGCACAGGGGGCAATGGCGGGGGAATGCGCTCCACTTCACAAAAAGAGCCGTGCTGCCGCACGGCTTCTCATGGAGCATCGGCTATTGGTTTGCTCAGTTCTGTGTGCAGGCCATAGACACCTGGGCCCCCTCGTTCTCTGTCTGGCTCTTGATGATCCAGTCCGTCAGGTTCTGGCATTCACTCAATTCCCTGGCCAGTGCGTACATTTCACGGCGGCCATCGGCGCTGTTCAGCTTCACTGCTGTCTCGAACAAGCCCCAGATATTATCCAAGGTTTGGAGGCCGCTGGCGTTTATCGGCAGGTCTTTTTCCTCCATCACATGATTCACCTTTTCGGGATTGGCTGCTTGGGCAACTGCGATTTCTTCCTGACGGATCAAGTCCAGCCACCGCTGTGTGTCTGGTATTGGAAGTCCCCATGCCATTCCAACCTGTGTCACAGCCTTTCGATATGGAGTTACATCCACGGCTGTTCCATAGAGTATAAGGTATGCAATGGCCTCCTTTGCGAGATTTTCCTGCAGTTTACATACTTGTTCGGCTTTCATTCGTTGAACCCCTTTCTTCGGATTTTTGGTTTGTTTCAGGCGCCGATTTGCTGCCCATGCAACAACACAATGCCACACTTCCGAAGAGAAATTCATTCATCACTGCCAATAAAAAGCGGCCTGGAAAGCTGTGGAAAGTCGATAAAATTTACCGAGCGGCGTTTCCTACAGCCGAATCTCCAGCCCTTCTTCCGCCTGCTCCCGCAGCAGGGCGGTCCTTGTTTCCCCCAAGCTCTGTCCATTCTGTTGGTGACAGTAGGCGTCCATCTGGTTCCACAACTGGACCTGTTCCGCGGGAGTCAGCGGGTAGGAAAACTCAAACTCATGACCGTTAGAGCAGACGAGACATACGGTCAATGCGCTGTCTATCCGCCCGGTCTTCCAGTCAAAATTGGCGTACACATTCAGCCAGTCATCGTTGAAGGCGGAGGCAACATTGGTACCAAATACTGCGTCAGGATCGAAGTTTATGGGGATATAGAAGTTCAGTTTCCCATCGCACTCTGTGATCTCATCGGTGAAGGACACCGTATCTACCGGCAGCCTTTTGGTACCTGCAGTGAGTTCCGGAGGGGCTTCACGCTCCATATCCAACTGTGCGTAGCAATCGTTCAGCGTTTTCCCGGTCCTGCCGAAGCAGTCCGCTTCCATCTGTTTTCGCAAAAGAGCCCGTTCTTCTTTTCCCAGGGGATAGGTGAAAAGTTTCTGTACCACTCCATCCTGGCAATGTAGAGTAAGGGAAAGGGTGGCGTCGGCCTCCTGCCGTGCGGCGTCGTAATTGCAGAGAATATCCAGCCAGCCCCCCGGCTCTAAACAGTCCGCCGCCGGGCCAAGAACCTCCCGCTGGGCCTCATCGCTGGTGAAGTCAAACTGAAAATTCAGTCCATGGCCTGACAGAATGATCTCCTCCGAGAAGGTAAGATCGCCCTCCCGCAGAGGTCGGATTCCTCTGGTTTCAATCGAACCAAAGGTCTGCAATTCAATATTCCGGCCGTACAGATAATCTGCAAGTCTGCGCCATTGTTCGTTTCTCTGGAGGTTGCGAGTTCGGTTGGCGTGGTAGGCGGCCGTAGATACATCCTTGTTTTTGAAGGTCTGACAACCGTCTGCGAGATTCAGCGCGGAACACCAGCCGGCATCCAGATCAATCTCAAACGCACCTGTTACCTTGCCGGTATTTTCGAGGCGCAAGGCGGCCAATTCATCAAACCGCTCCCGCGTAATGGGCTTTGTCTTATAAAAGTGGTGGGAGAAACCGCCCTTCACCGCCTCGGCGCCTCCTTGCAGATAACGGCGCAGCCGTATGGCCACATCCAGAAATTCCTCGCCATTACCCGTTGAGAAGATACTGTCATGGCCATTCTCCCGAATATGAAAAGCCGCATAGACTTTCTGGTCTTCCGCTGCCTGTGCTGACTCCAGTTCTTCCTTTGTGATAGCTGTTTCAATCTGTACCCACCGTTCTAATGGAACAGTTTCGTTGTACAGCGTTATCAAATAATCCTGCAGATGCCGTTTAACATTACTGCCTTGCGCCTTCAGCGCCTCCTCCAGCGCCGCCCAGCGCCGCTGATCCAGCCACGCCTCGGTAGATACAGAATCGGCCATTATTCACCCCCCTTCTTCTCGTCAAAAATATCCGGCGCGGCGCTTCGAGGGGACCGGGCAGGCCGCGGGCGGGGCTGTTCCTCTGGCTCCGCCATGCTTTCAATATACTCCCTGGTCTGAGAAGGCACATATTTTTTGTAGAGCTTCTCCATGAACGTATCCAGTTCCAACTCTAAAGAGGTACCGTTCTTTCCCGCATAGAACTGGACGGCTTTGAGTTTTTCCTGCTCAAATGAAACCGTGACTGTGGCTTTTTTCATCGTGATCCCTCCATTACAGAAACAGTTCCATGGCATGTTCTGCCCTGGAACTGTTGGCAAGTGTTTCATCGTATTGTGCCAGAAGCTGTGAATTGACGCCGTCCAGAACCAGTTCCACTCCATAGGGGCCGGGGCGGATGGCGGCAATCTTGGCATCCAGAAGAGCCGAGAATTCTTCTTTGCCCTGGGCGGTCAGACGGGGAAGGTCCGCTGCGGGTACCCAGCCAACATCTTCGGCGGCATGAACTAAATAGACATCATGATCCGGCAGTCCAAGTGTCAACAGATCCCGCAGATGGACGGCCGGGGCTTCCGCCAGCGCATGGAGCTGCTGCTCCTGCACAGGCTCTGGTGGAAAATACACTCTGGTTTCACTGCCATCCCTGCAGAAATAATCGACCTTTCTCCACTCGCCGCCATGGGCAACCTGCAACTCCCCAAGATGGCTGTATCTCCAGTTCCGATTATTTTCCTTGCACCACTGGACTACATGGTCGCTGACGCTGCCGGACTTCCAGTCGAAGGTGAAGAGAGTTTCACCCTTCTGCCGGAGCAGTTCCGTCCACTGTACCCGGTCTGTGAAGCCCATACTTCGGGCAACAAACGCCTCACACATCCGGATCGCCCAGTCGGACGGCTCTGCCTGATGTTCATGTTTCTTTCTGAACTCCTCCAACTGCCAAAGCAGATCCAACTGATCCTGTTTAATATTGATGTTTCTTTCCTCCTCTTTCGTGTCATCCTTTGACTGTTTATCCAGCGATAGATTGTTTCCAAAGGCTTCCGTCAAGCTCTCGTAGATGCTCTCCGTATCCCATTCGCCAGCGGCAGTCAGCCGGCCAGCGATCTCCTGCAGGGTCGTTTCCTGGGCAAGCATCTCATCGCCGGAGATAAGCCAGGGCCACATCTTCGAGGTTTCCTGCTCAAAGCGAATGTAGTCCACGATGTCCTGGTATGCGTCATCGCAGTCAGGCTCATAGCGGTGGGCGAGATCGAAGCCCATGGCCTCAATCTCCTGATTAGTCAGTCCCAACTCATTGTGAAGCGTCTTGTAGAGTTCCTCACTTCCGTCATGCTCCGCAAGGAAAGCTATGAGCCTGTTCTGGATTCTGTTGGCGCCTGCCGTTGGAAAATGGTTTGCCAGGGCATCCAAGCTCTCCCGCAGGCTGCCGGCCCGGTGGTCATATTCCAACCGTATTCGCCCATTGTCCAGATCAATGACCGCCCGCTGTTCCGCAGCCCCGCCATGACCAAGGTCATGGCTCAGGGCCTCCGCTTCATCTGCAAATACCCGTCTGAGTGGAGTGCCGCGTTCAGCGGCAGCGAGAGAAAGAGCCTCCGCGAAGCTGTTATTCTCATTTTCCGTGATGGCAGCGGCCCGCGCTAACAGTGGATACAGCCCCACAAGCCCAGTTCCATCCTCGCCTACAAAAGCGGTTTGCCGTCCCTGTTGCTCTACTTGATACAGCACTGCCATAGTATCCCTCCCATCGTTTTATTACCGTGTTCTGTCTGTTTTACATAGAGAGATCCTGTTCCTCACCCATCTCCACATCCCACATGATCCGGACCTCATTCAGGTAATACCCAGCCAGTTCTTTGTCCTCGCAAAAGAAGGGGACGATGCCGCGGACCCCATAGTGCTCCTCACCAACCGCTGGGTTGTACCGCCCAAGCACATAGTGAAGGGGGACTTTTTCCATTGTGAAAAAAGTTCCCCGCACAGAGCAAGTCTTGTCCTTTTCATCCACGCTCTCTATTACTCCACCGCGTAGATCGAAATCGCCGGGGCCTCCATATGGCTCGGTAGCGACAAACAGCACCTTGTCTCCAGCCGTCAGCTCCTTAGCTAACAGGCAGTCCCGCATACGGGAAATGATTTCATCACGGGAGGTGAAGCTCTCGGCCTCCTGAATTTCATCGCTCTCCAGTTCGAGAACGGACAGAGCCTGCTGGTACACGGTATGAAGCCGTTCATCCGGCACATCTGGGTCAAGGCAGTAACCGAAAGCCCCTGGAGCCAGGCGGGTGATTCGTTCCTCATCTGGGATCTGTTGTAATTCTTCATAGGCGGAAAGCAGATTCACCAGCTTCCCTGATTTTGGGAGAAGGTCAGACTGCACCTCAGATGCTTCGATCTGCTCGTCCACATATTCATCATACAGAGCGAAGCCGAGGCATCCAATTTCATCGTTGCAGATTTCCAATGTGTTATGAAGGATATCGTAGAGGCTGCTGTCATCGAAATACTCTGCCATATAGTTCAGAATGCCTGATATGATCTCCTCCTTCCGCTCTGCGGAAAGAGAGGGGGCGGGCTGCTCCGGCGCCAGGTTTTTGCAGTAGTCCAGATAATAGCAGACATCAAAGCACTCGTCTGTCAGGGTGACATCCGCCGCCTCCGGCCGCTGCTCCAGCTTCTCAAGGAGCATGGTATCGAAGCCGTTCCCGTCCTCTATCACCAGTCCCATTTGCTCATAAAGCTCGCTGAAATAATAGCACCAGCTACCCTCGTTGGTGTTTTCCGCTCCCTCCCTGATGATCTTTTCCACTGCCTGCTCCAGAATGGAATCAACCACCGCTCTTGCTCCGGGCAAGTAGGCAAAGTGTTTCCCCCCATCATAGGCAAAAACTCCGTCTTTATGCCCCTCTCCCAAAACGAGGACACCCTGGTAGATCCGTCTGCCGTGTTCATCAGCATAGAACGGCTCTGCAGCCCAGCGGCCATCCTGGTGAGGGCCATTCAAAAAGTCTTGGAATTCCTCGTCCGGCAGCGTAACCAGCCGAACTGCCTCACACTCAAAGATGTGGAAGCGTCCGGCCTTGGCCGGCAATTGAAGTTTCAGCCGCAAAATATCATCCTCCAGTCTTCGGTAAATAATAGCGGGGATTGGTACGCTCCCCATTGACCCGCACTTCAAAATGCAGATGCGGACCTGTAGACCGCCCAGTGGAACCGGAGAGGGAAATGATATCCCCAGCCTCCACTGTCTGGCCAACCTGGGCCAGTAGACGGGAATTGTGGCCATACAAGGTGGATAGTCCATTGCCGTGGTCGATTATCACATAGTAACCATAGCTGCTGTTATATTGGGAAACTGTGACCGTCCCAGGCAGTGCGGCCCGGATAGGGGTGCCTGTGGGTACTGCCAGATCTATCCCGGTGTGTCCCCGTGTCTCGCCAGTGAAGGGGTCGCTGCGATACCCGAACTCCGAGGTGACCACGGACTCCCAGCCTGCTCCGATGGGAGAGCAGAAGCCATCCACCCCAATGAACGGGACATCAGCCCCAGGGAACCAGCCGCCGCTTTCCCCGCTGGGGCTGCCATAAAGGATGAGATGATAGATACTGTCAGCGTTGGCCTGATGGTCCGCGGTGACCTCGACTCCAATGGCATGGCTGATCCGCTCATAAATTTCAGCCAGGTCTTCAATAGGAACGGCCACCATGTAGGTTTCTGTGGTCTCCACCTCATTGCCTTCTTCGTCGGTGGTGGTAACCGTTCGGGTTCGCTCCTCATAATCCACGAAACAGTCTGCAAACTCATGGATGACATCTGTATCTGGCTGTTCTGCGGCGAAATACAGAGCATAAAAAATGGCCTTGACGCGGGTATCGTCAAGGCTTTTTCCCTCTTCGCATTGACTATTGATCTCCGCGATCACTTCGTCCAGTTGGTCAAAGCTGTTCCGCATATCCTCGATGTATCTCCGGTACTCCGGCGTGGCGCTGGCGGAAATGGAGCCGCCGTGGAAGCACAGCTCCACGGCGGATATATTGTGCTGTGAGGTTCCTGAGAGGATGGCGCAAAGCAGAACCACCAGAACGATCAGCGGGGAAAGGATAGCCACAATGACCCAGCCCACCTTTTTGCGGGCTTCCTCATTGGAAAGAATTGCTATCGCCGCTTTGACGGCCGCTGCAACGGCGGCACTCATAGGCTCATACCTTTCATGGACGAATCCTCCGGCTGTGTACTGTTTTGCAGTTCAGACCAGTACGCAGCCAGCGCCTCCATGGTTTCCGTGTACCCATCGCCTTTGGGCCGATGCTCCGCCCACAGCTGGTACTGCTCCAGATCGATCCCCCGATCCAGCAGGAGCTTGGCGGCGCCGACCGCCTGATTGCTGACGCAGGCATAGAGAGCGGCGTAGTTGTCTGGCTCCACCGGCATCCCGTGTTCCAGCAGCCTCTCTGCCATCCACTCCTGATGTTGGCCCGTGAGGGTGCGCAGGATGCCGGCCACCTCATTGCCCGGCCGGACGCCCTTGTCCACCAGATCCACTGCGGTCTGGAAGTCCAGCTTTTCGGCAACCCAGCGGAGAAGCTTCGGGGGCGCGGAAGCAATCTGCTCCGGCGTGCATTGGGCGATCAGGTCTTTGGCGATGTTCCGGCAGTCATTTGTATAGGCATAGAGGATCACCTCACCGTGGAGAGATGGGAGCGGCTCCGAAAAGCGGCCTTCCGACTCCTTCACCAATGTTTGTACCCGCCAGCTGTCTCCCGTTTCCACCGCCCGCTTACAGGCGGCGAGATATGCCTCCGGGGAAAACCGTTCCACCGCCGCGAGAAGCATCAGGGTCATATTTCCACCTACGGTTCCGGGGCGTCCCGCCACCTCGATCAGCAGGTCATCCGTCTGGCCTGATACCCTGGGATAGAGGTTTTTGAAGGCGTCAAATTCTCCGTCCCGAATGGCCAGCACGGTTTTATCGTAGTCGCTGATGTGCAGGGGGTACCGTCCCACCTCATCCATATAGGCGGTGATGCTCCCGGTCATCCGGCGCAGGAGCTGCTCTGTCTGGGACATGGCCTGTTCCTGCCGCTCCCGCTGTTCCGCCAAAGCCTGGATGATGGTGCGCTGTTCCTCGGGATTCAGATGGACAATCATGTCCGACGGTTCTGCCCGTTCCCCCAGACGGAGGTACCGGGCATAGGTTCCGCGGTCCCCGTGGAACGCCTTGGTAATGGCGGAGGAGATGAGGAACATCCGGTCCAGAGCCGCGCCGGTTTCGTCCAGCGTCTTTCCGGTAATGAAACTCCTGGTAACCGGCCGGTTGTTTTCATACCACTTCAGGTACACATCTAAATAGACGCCCTCGCTGCCGCCGTAGTCGGTGGTACAGAAGATGTCGGCGTCTTTGGGGATCTCCCGGCCATTTTCCCATTCCCGGTCCATAAGAAAATACTCGTTCGGCAGGTACCCCATACCCTCCAGGCGGTGCTTTAACTCCTCGAAGACCTCCTGAGCGGTGCGCTGTCCGGCATACTGCGCCCGTCGGGGATCTCCCGGTAACGGCTCCCACTGTTCCAATTCAATTTTTTTCATTCGAATTCCCTTTCTCTTTTATAGATCTGCTGCTGGCAGTTCACCTTTCATACAGCAGGAGCAGGGCAGATTCTCATCTGAGAAAGCGCCCGGAATCGCCAGCTGATTTTCATCGGCACGGATAAAATCCCGCCAGGCCCAGTCCCTGCCCAAGCCCCGCACCGCTGTGAGGTTTGGCCTGGCTGCGTCTTCAATTGCCAAAGCCCTCCGCAACAGATCCGGGTAGCGGTGGTAGAGGGTGCGGATCTCCCACCGTTTCATCGAAGGGCAGAAGAAGCAGGATGATTTCCCAGGCAGAGGGAGTCCGGCATCCCGGATTGCCTGGATGCAGTCCTTTCGGCTCCAGCCCCACTCCATCAGGGGATATTCCTTCTGGTATTTTTTATCCTGAAGGTCATGAGGAAGAGCTTTGGCCAGACGGCGCTCCTCTCCGGCGTCGTATCCAATGAACTTGACGATCTTTTCTCCTTTCGCCCAGGCATCAATGCAGGGCTGGTAGTGCCTGCAGAACTTTTCCTGCGGGGCAACCTTGTGCTTGAGGGAGCATTTTTTGTACCCATAAGCAATGGAGGGCAGCGTTCCTGAGCGGAGGCACTCCTGCTCCAGCGTCAGCCTCTGGCCGTTCTTCTCGGTGTACCACACCCGCGTGATCGCCGGCATCCCATGGTTCTCCAGCCAGCGGCTCATGGTGTCCAGGTAGGCGTAGGTATGCGGCTGCTCGGCTCCGGGATCGGCAAAAAGGATCAGGTCGACTGGGACATGGTGCCGCCACAATCCTATCAGCATTGCCGTGCTGTCCGTTCCACCTCCATACCCGACCACATTCATCGCCCGCCCGCTGTGCCGAACAGCGCCTCCTTATAGGCAGGAGCGTGAACCTCCAGCAGGTACCGCTCGTTGCCGCATTTGAACAGGCACACACCCCGCTGGGGGAATCGGATGAGGTTGTACTCCGCCTCCTCCAGCTGGAGCAGATCCATATAAAACCGCTTGTCAATGGAGCCGCAGTTGAAGATGAACTGGTGGGGCGGGATAGCGAACAGAGGCTTGGTCAACTCCCGGATGCCCTCCCGGTCAAAGTCCTCCAGATTCTGCGAGGCCATGATGAGGTTGGATTCCTTCTTGCGGACCCGCTTGAGTGTGTTGCGGATATACTCGATGATGGTGGTACCCACCGACACATTATCCGACAGCCACACATACAACTCGTCCAGCGCCGCTGTGGTGTTGCCGATGGTCAGCAGGCGGTCGGACATATAGGACAGGATGTTGAACAGCATGGCACCGCGCACATTCTTGCTGGCCTGTAGCAGCCCCTTGACCCCGAAGACGATAAAGCGGGAGGAGGTCACATTGGTGTGCCCGTTGAAGAACTGAGCCTCGGCGCCCTGGCACATGGAGTGGAGGCCCAGCAGGATCTCCTGCAGCAGTTCCGCTGTGTAGAGCTGGTGGCAGTTCCCATCGTACTCTCTGTACTCCTGCTCAATGAGTTTATAGAGGTCGGAAAGGATGGGATAGTCCTGGGGCTTGAGGCCGGCGAAGTTGGTGCTGTCGCTGATGCCCCATTTGGCGTACAGCTTGCCCACCATGATCTCAATGGCGTCGATGTGGCGGTCTGAGAAATCCTTGTAGGCCCGGAAAAAGTCCTTGAGAAAGGAGATGTGCTGGGAGAGCCGGGTGGATTTGCGGAATGCCTCCGGCGAGTCCCTGTCCTCCGGGCCACTGCCGTCATCCCAGCACTTGGGCTCCAGCGGATTGATGCGGTACACGCCGCCCATCAGATCCATGAAGCAGCCGCCCACCGTCTCACACATATCCTTTTGTTCGTGTTCCACATCCAGGGAAATCACGGATTTGCCCGCCTCGAGGAAGTTGAGCAGGAGCAGTTTGAGCAGATAGCTCTTACCCTGGCCGGAGTTGCCGAGGATCAGGATGTTGGCGGAGGTCTTATCGTCATCCCGCTTATCAAAATCTACGAGGATATTGGCCCCGTACTTGTCCTTGCCGATGTAGAATCCGTGAGGATCGGTCTTGCCAGAATAATTGAAGGGATACAGGTTGGCCACCGAGCTGGCCGGAAGGACCCGTTCAAATTGGGCGCCGAAGGCGTTGCGGCCGGCCGGCATAACAGAAACAAAGCCCTCCTGCTGACGGAGCATAAGCCGGTCCACATTGAGCTTGGAGCGGACCAGTTCGGTCAACACATCGGTCTGGAGCAGCTTGAGAGCGTCATAGTCCGGGGCGGTCAGCTCCAGGAACACCGCACAGTGGAGGAGCGGCTCCCGGTTGCGGTGCATGGAGGAGACCAGGGTAACCACATCCTGCAGGTTGGCCTCGGCGGTGACAGTCTGCTGGAGATCCTCGGTGCTGGAGCGGGACATTCGGTGCTTGTTGGCGGCGTTGTGGATGATCCGGCGCTCCTCACTGGGGGTGACCTGCCGGGTGTAGATGCGGATGGTGACCCCGTCCATCTCGCCCAGATGCCGCAGGATGGCCTGCTCATCGGTAGAAGTGGGGTACTCCCGCAGCGCCCATACACAGCGGCAGGTGTTGCCGCACAGGTAGTGGTCCACCTTGAAGTCGATGACCGAGGGGGCGACCATGTCGAGGAAATCCTTGATATATGGTTCCTCCACCACAGGCCGGGGAGAGTTCTTTGTTCTGTTTTTCGGCAATGAAAAAACCTCCTGTCCAGGCCGGCAGGAGATCTTTCATTGTGCTGTTCTTTTTCCTTCCTGATATGGCCCGGAAGTTCTCCTGACGGCCATATCAATTAAATTGCGGGACGCAGATCAGTCATTCAGAATGATCCAGCGTTCCCCGTCGTAATCCTCATATTTTTCCGTGGTGGCGTTCTGCTCAAAGTACACGCCCAGCATGCGCTTGAGATCCTCGCCGCTGGCGAGGCTTACCTTGAAGCCCTGATCCTCGAGGCTTTTCTGGATGCGGGAGAGGTGGGTGTGCAGCTCCATCCCTGTTTCCTCACGCAACCGGACCAGTACGAAGAACTCACGGGCGGTCGCCATCTGGATTTGCAGGCGGTCCAGTGATTTAGCGTCCGCCTCCAGCAGCCGGCTGATGACCGGCAGGTCCTCCTCGGCAGCCCGCTGGCGGTAGTGCCTCTTGTTGTCCTCAAAGCTCTCCTTGGAGTTGAGGGCCAACATCTCGATCTCAGCCTGCCCCTTGAGGACGGTCATGAGGGCATAGATACGGCTGCTCACCGCATCCGGCGGCTGTACCGAGAGGTTGGTGGGCTTGATGGCAAAGAAAATCAGCCTCCCATGACTGGTCTTTAGGCCGCTGTCGGTGATCTCGTCGATCCCGATGAGCTGCCGGGTAGTCTGTTTGGCCGTTGCTTCTTTTTTTCTGCTCATTTTCTATCACTCCTATCCGTTGATGGATTACACAGCCCCCAGGCATAGGTCTGCTGGCCCAGGAGGAAATATCGGATTGCATAGCGCAGGAAGTCCAAGATACTGGTATCCTCCAGCCGAATCGAGAGGAAGGCATAGGCCGCAGTGATTACCACTGGGGGCAGGAAGCCAAGTTGGGCCATGGCAAACACAGAGATCAGGGCGCCCACGCCAATGATAGCGATGTCCCGCAGTTCCCACAGCCACAGGACGGCTTTGGATTTCAGGTTGTCCGGGTAAATATACAATACAATCACCTCCGCATGAAAAAGGAAAAATTAGAAGGGAGGCCCTGTGTGGGCCTCCCTCGTCTCGTCATTCTGCTCCGTCTTCGCTCAGAGAGTCTTCGGTGGTTTCTTCCGGTTCCGCGGGTATATCAGCCGAGGTGCCTATATCTTCCACTCTCTCGGGGGTATGGGGAAGGTTGTCTGGGCTGTCATCTGGATTCGGCTCTTCCTGTGCATCCAGTTCCCGCAGGATCAGCCCAGCCACAAACCCTTTCTTACTGAGGCCCTTATGTGCCTCAAGATACTGTTCGATGCGCTGGAACAGTTCGGCGGATATCCCGTAAGCGATGGGGCGACCTTTCCCTCCGCTGCTCATGTCCCTGCGGAGTTCCGTGACCTCACCCGTGTTCCATCTGGCCAGTTCATCTTCAATCAGCCCCAGAACAAACGCCTTTTGCGAGAGCTTTTTGCCGTCTTTCCAATGGGTATTCAGATATTGTTCCAGCCGCTGGTGCAGTTCCTCAGAGATCTGGCAGCCCAGAGTGCGGTTCCCGGTCTGCCCGTCGAGTCGGGCGAAGTATTCCGTCAGCACCCTGGTCAGATATTCACCGTTGGTGATGTCAGGCCCCTTATCCTCCAGCACACGCCTGTGCAGTGATTCTGGGATTTGTCCGCATAGATTTTTCAGATTTTCCATTGCGTTGTGCTCCTTTCCTGATTTGCAAGGCCAAGTATACCGAAAGTCATGGACAATAGCCATTACCAAGACCAACAACAATTCTCCCGGAAATGAAGCACAAGCAACAACCCCTTGTTAGCTGTTAAAATCTATGGATGGTTTTCTTCTTTCCACCTTAAAAAATAAGCGATCCCGCGCAGGACAAAGTCCACGCAGGGGATCGCCACGGAGTTACCCAGCGCCTTGTAGCGGGCCGAGTCGGAAGCGTCTGGCAGTTCAGTCCAATGGTCAGGAAAGCCTTGAAGCCGTTCACATTCCAGTGGGGTCAGGCGGCGGATGAGCCGTCCAGTCCGGACTGGGTGGATAGAGTTGAGGGAACTTCCGGTGGTACCCTGTTGAAGTGTACCGCACAGATCGCCATTCTCCCGGCCATTTCTGCAGTCTAACCCTGCCACATCCATCACCAGATCTGTCGCATCCTTATGCTGGCGGGCGCTTTGGGTGCTGGCCACTGCATCTTCTCGGAAGACATCCACCCGCTGCCTGCTGAATATAGCGTGAGAAGACTCTTGGCATGGCTCAGACCCTTGTGCGATTAACGGCACATTGTTGCCGCCAGTCCCATACCTGGCCGACATGGTCGGGGCAACAGTGTGGGGACCGGTGTAGCGTGCGTCAATTCCATGGTTCTCATATAGAGCAGGCATCATCTCATCTGATCTCTTATCCACGATCAGTGGCTGGTGACCATGTTCCTGTGCCCGGAGTGTCCCGGCAACATCTTCGCTGCAGGCCATGACGCTGCCGCCCTGGTCATTAAGGCACAGGATGGAGGGAACCATGTTGGAGCCACTCTCCGAAGCTTTCAATGTGGGGGAACATTCTGTCTGAAAACCAATCCCACCAGCCGCCGAGCCTTGTCCAGCAGAAAAACCGGCTGTAAAAATGGCGGGATACCCCTGTCCAGGCATACCGCCGCCTCCACTCAGCGAGGTGTGACGCTCCTCAGAGAGAAAGCAGTCACCGTTGCCTTTAGCCGTGATTCCGGCCACGAAGGTCTGTTGCTTCATCCCAGGCTGGGCAGTCAACGCTGCGGCCACATCATGCAGATCCCGCACCTCGTCCCGCTGGTTGGTAGCAAAGGCGGTGATCACGCCGTTCCGTCCGGTGGACATTCCGCAGTTGACGCCAAGGGTGGCCGCCTTTTCTCCCGTCAGATCTCCGTTGTATCCGTCAAACCCGATGGGGCCGGCCCTGCCTGGAGAAGCAGGGCTTCCCGGAGCTGAGGCGGGAGTTCCTTGCCCCGGACCTCCGCCCGGCGCAGGATACCCAGGCAGGCGGTCCTGCTCAAATAATATTTGGATGGCACTTCGTCCTGCAAAATCTGCGACAAGGAAGATTCTCTTTCTTCGCTGGGCGACACCCCAGAATTGAGCATCCATGACTCTCCAAGCCAGGCTGAATTGATTTCCCAGAATGATTGCCCCAGCAGATTCCCAGCGCCCGGAGTCAGGTCGAGGCACTGAACAGGAGCCGTCTTTAATTCGGACAATCTCCTCGAGGACGATGCGGAAATCTTCGCCGCCCGCTGAACTGAATGCTCCTGGTACATTCTCCCAGCACATATATCGAGGTCGAACAGTGTGAGCTGTTCTGTCGCGCCGCTCATCTGCATCCCTCATTTCTTTTACAACGCGGATCTGCTCCATAAACAGGCCGGAACGCTCTCCGGCAAGACCGGCTCTGGCCCCCGCCACGCTGAGATCCTGACAAGGGCTGCCTCCTGTGATAATGTCTACCGGGGGAAGTTCGGCGCCATTCAGTTTCGTGATGTCCCCGACATGGAGCATGGAGGGGAACCTCTTTCTTGTCACTTCGATGGGGAAGGCTTCGATCTCGCTGGCCCACACCGGCTCGATGCCGTTGCGGACCGCCGCGAGGGGGAACCCTCCGATTCCATCGAACAGGCTGCCCAGCGTGGGCATTATGCCATACCCATGCTCTGCCCTGGAGCTTCGCTTTGCTCCATCTCAGCGGGCAGAGCCTCCTGCTTGATTTCCAGCTCCCCAATCTGTCGGATGGGGATGCCGAGCCGTTGGGCCTCCTCAATCTCACGGGCCATGCCGGAACTGACCCTGCCGCCGCAGAGCCACAGTTCATCGCAGACTTCCAGCACCCGGTGTCCCAGCCGCAGTCCAATTTCCCGTTCTGTTGGCTCAGCGTCATCCAACATCTGTGGGTAGAGCAGGTGGACGGCGATGGGCGTATGCCCCTGATGGATGGCATACCGGCACGCTTTTTTCGCAAACGCGGTGTTTGCCTCAATATCTCCTGCATAGGGAGAGGCGATGTAAATCAGTTTTTCTCTGCTCATTTCGCCGCCCCCACTGCCTGTACCACGGTGCGGGTGGTGTTGACCGCTGACTGTGCTGCATAGACGGCGGACATGATGTTGGCGCGTGTCGAGGTATCCAGCCCAAAGGCGCCGCAGATGCGGGGCACTTCACCGGCCGACAGCATCAGGCCAAGGCCCAGCAGCGCATGATCCTTCAGCACCAGCAGTCCCGCTGTAAGGATGGTGGCCTGCAGGAAGGTGGTCAGACACAGACCGATGATCTGCTTGCACCACTGCACAAAACCGTCCATATAGCCGCGGGGCACCGAGAACATATACAGGGAACCCACAGCTATCTGGATGAGTAAGATTCCTCCGCGCTTGAGGTTGGAGAAAAAGCACTTGATGACGGCGTACCCCATCATGATGATAATAAAAATGACCATGATGGGGCTGGTGATGCTGCCGATCCCGCCGAATACGCCGGAGGAGGCCGCGTCCCCGATATCCACGCCCTGCAGGGAGTTGATGATATCAGTGGAAAGGGCATCAAAGCTCTCGCCATACCCGGTAATTCCAGAGGTCAGGCTGGCCTGCAGCGTGACGGAGAGTTTATAAAGTTCCACCGGCACCAGGGTAAAGCACCCCACGGCCATAAAGCCCTTGACGGCGCTGATAGCCGCGTCCTTGATGCTGGCCCGTCCGGTCTGGTATTCGATTCCGACCTCGAACACGGCCACCACCAGCCCGACGACATACAGCGTCCAGGCCAGATAAGAAAAAAAGAGAACAATGGACTGTACCCAGCTCATCTCAAAGAGCTCGACGCCCATGTTCCCCATCTCGGCAAAAAAGTTGCCAAAGAAACCAACAAGCTGGCTGTAGACCCAGTCGATAAACTGATCCATCAGCCCGCCAAGGAAAAAGTCCAATATAAACATCTGGTGGTTTCACCCCTTTGCGTAAGGGGGACCGTGCCAGCATTGGACGCATACTCCTGCTCAAAGGCACAGGGGCCGTGACTGGGCACGGCCCCTGCTTGTATTCGCTTCCTATTTTCTTAGCACATTTGCGGGCTGTGTTCTTGCGCCTCCTCCTGACGCTGGAACACCTGCAGATATTCGTCCACCGTACCCGCCAGCAGCCTGTAATCCGCCTGAGTAGGCTGGTAAACATACCAGTCTACCTTCCCATAATCGTCCCAGAGGTGTGGTAAGATACCATCCGAGAAGTTGGGATTGCTCACTTTTTTCTTTCCCAGTAAATCGCCAAAGCGTAGGATATTCACATCCACCGCGCCCTCGGTCCGGTTCAGGATCGTCAGCTTGAGGGCATTGTACTGGCTGGCAATGTTCAGAGAAACAAACTCCAGCCTGGCCCGCAAATCCGGGTCAAGCTGGATATAGGCGGATCTGCCCGCATAAGACACAACGCCGCTGGTTTTGCACTGAGTGAGGATTTTCCTCAACTCCTGTCCAAATGGATTCAATTTTCTTCTTTCCCTCCCTACATGGTTAATTCCGGGACAGTCGGCGCCAGTGGATGAGCTAACTCCAGCGTACTGCCTTCCAAGGCCAGAACGCCATCCAGCCGGTGAATAAGGCCCTCCATGTGTTTCTGCCATCCGTCCCAATCCTTCGGATCAAACCAGCCGCCGGGCAGCTCGCCGGCTTTGATCTGCCGCTCCGCTCTGATCCTGGCGTATTTCAAAGTGTCCGCAAGGTAATCCCGGAGTTCCCGGAGAGAAGCCCTTGATGCTGTAAACGAGGTGATGGACCGGAACTTGTTGTCCTCGGCCGCCCACTCCTCATCATAGTCCAAACTGCCGGGATCACCGTCAAGATACTTTACAATGATCTCAGCCAGTGCCATAGGGCTGGTATGCGCACACCCCAGCTTTACATCACAGGGGGCATTCCATCGGTCTTTCTTTAATCGTTCAAGCATTTCTCCCAGGTCCAGTTGTCCATCTGCCGGTAAATTGTACCGGACACATCCAACCGCATCCAGTCCATCGTCGGACTCCAGTGCGGTGATTCCCCAACAGCCCATAGAAACCGTCTCCCATTTCCGGCTTACACCTCATCATTCTTGTCCTACATTTCCAGTTTCGGTCCAATCTGCTCCTGCTCACCCAGCCCAAATGCCTCGCGCATTTCCGCATCCGCCAGAATCCCGAACGCTTCCTGACAATCTGCGCAGCTCACGATCCAGGTCTTTCCTTCAAAGTACCGGAGCATTTCCGCCAATATTCTGGTCTTCGGGGCCGAGGCAGAGAGAAGCTGCTCCACCTCCTCCCGCGAAAGATATTTGCGCTCTCCGCTCCAGGAGCCAATCACGCCGACAGTGTACTCAGGGATTTCCTCCGGCAGTATTTTACAATTCAGAACCGGATCTGGATCAAAGGTGAAAAACACATCAATGGGAGTATCTTCTACCACGCTTACCCCGATGCCGTATGGACCTGCACCTGCTCTGCACATCCCGGTAGACCGCTGGTACAGCTCGTTAACCAATGAAAGCATTTTATTTCCGGATGGATTTGGAATTGGATATTCCATTGCTTCCTTCCTCCTGTATTCTCAGAATAATTCTTTACATTCCCAGGATCGTCCAGACATAGGTGGGAGCCGTCAGGGTGAAGATAAGGCAGGCAAACAGGATGGCCGGCGCAGTCCATTCGAACTGGCCGTGCTTTCTATAGTCAAAATACGCCATGCCCAATTTGGCGAAGAAGAACACAGCCAGAACAAGGTCAATCACGGGAAAGACCACATTATTGACAACCGTTTTGATCTGGGCGGATGCGTCCGTCCAAGTGCCTTCAATGGCACCAGCCACATCCCCGGTTCCTGCCGCAAATGCGGGTACCGTAAACATGATGGCCAGCATCATTACCATTACGACCGCACAGAGCATCTTTTTCGTTTTCATCATCAAATACCACCTTTCTTTGCTGAAAAAAGAAAGCCGCAGGGGTGTTCCCGCGGATGGATGATCTATCCCGAACAGGCCGCGAGGCACTTTCCCACGGCCCGTTTCTTTTCTGATTTTGTTACTGTGAATGCTTACATCGTGAGCACAGGTCCACTCAGTTCCTGTGTTTCCAGGAACTGAGCCCGGATTATTTCTTCAAACGCTTCCTTTGCTAACCTACAGAAGACAGAGTACATACTGCCGCCCACCTTATAGTAGGGCTTCCCCTCCATCATGACGGTGGCCCGCATGAGCGTCAGGGTATCCTCCAAAGAGGCGCAAAACCAGCACTCCCTATCGCCCATACGCCTGATTCGGCCATCCCGCAGGATGCTGTCCAGATTCTTTCGGTGCGTGTAGTGGTAGACCTCGCCAGGCTGCTCATCCAGTCGGATGTATCCCATGGCTTCACCTCCCACCTATAGATCAAGCGGAGCGATATGCCAATCGTCCCATAGATTGCCCCGGATATTCAGTGAATCGGTGAGGTTGACCGAGAGCATCCCTGCCGGGGTCCAGCAGTCAATGACCCAGGTGTTGACCGTATAGGAGCCATCCGGGTACCAGATAGGAGTGAAATGGGTACGTCGGTTATAGGTGCTATACTCGTTCTTCTGGAACTCCAGCCGGGAGGACGAGGAACTGATAGAGATGCGGTCCAGTAGCCTCCAGAACGACTCATAGTTAAATTCCGGGAAGTAGCTGACTGCGTTCTGCAGGGCAGTCGTGGCCGATCTCTGGGAACTGCTCACCCTGGCGGTGACGACCTGATTTACGCCATAGCCGGACTTCATGCTGTTGCCGCTGGCGGTGGGGTTCTTCTCATCTGGGGTAATTTCCATGTCGGCGGAAAGGCTGGCACTGTAGCGGTCCAGATCAAATTCCCACCAGCCGTGGTCGCACCAGTATCCATCCTCATCATCGCCGTGCCACACCCAATACTCCTGCCACCATGGGTCCCAAATGGTCCACTGCGCGGATGCCTTCTCTGGCCGGTCTGGAACCGGGGAGGGCGTGAAGGAATCGTTCCGGTCATCTGCTACTGGATTGGGTGGCGGGTTCTCGTCCAGATCCACGATCTTGCAGTGGATGGTGGCCTGCGCCGATCCTGGGCCGGATACATCCACATCGATAGTCATGTCCTGCGGCTCGTCCGGCGTAGTCCAGCGTACCCAGGCCAATTGGGAATCTCCGTCCGGGTAGTAGACATTGCTGACCGTATAGGTCGTCCCATCAATATGGAACCGTACAGTGACTGGATTATCCGGATCGCTCTGGCCCCCGCTGACCTCTACTGCCGTGATGACCTCGGTATTGGTCCGGTATTCATAGTCATAGGCGCTGATTTCCGGCTCCTCCGGCTGCTCCTCAAAGCGGACGATGCCAAGGCCCAAAGAAGACTTGATGTCCGAGTTGGACACATTCTTATTGGTGGGACCAGACCAGGCGGGGTAGCCCAAATCCGGTGTTTCCAGGAACATGGACAGCGGGAGGTTTTTAGCGGTCAGCGATCCCATCCAATAGCGGAGCTGGCCTCCAACCACCTCGTCATAGAGGGCGGCCTCTGTCGCTGTTGTGGCGATCATGACGCCCTCGAATTTATAGTAGGCGATGGGTTCCAGCAGAATTTTGTACTCACCACCAATGAGTGTGTCATAATCCATGCCGGTATGATTTGCAACAAGCTGTACCAAGAACTCAGAGCAGAAATACTTTTTGATAGCCTCGATGTTATTTCTTCCATTCGTGCTTATAACACGAGGAATCGTTTGTGGTGGGACAATACAAGCATATCCACCTTGTACCGGCGATAGGGCTGTTCCTCCGTTGTATTGAATCTTACTCACTTTTCCAAAGTGATAAATAGATGATGCAGGCGGCTTATTTGTCAAATCAATGGGCGCTGACACTACAGCGTGGTCGCTGGAACGCACGATGGTCACCCGAACGCCTTCATTTCCAGGATTCCAACTACCATGGCTGGTGGCGTCTCCCATGTTCCCGCCACCACCATCAATATTACCAGACCCGCCGGTTCCATCTGTAGCATAGACTTGTACACAAGTAAAGGAAAATATCAGTGTGATGGCCAGAAACAGGTTAAAGAGTCGTTTCACTTGTTCTCCTTTCCCGCATAATAAAAAGCACAGCCGAAGCTGTGCTTTTCGTCGATGCGATGCTATTTTATCCCATTATACCAACCTGCATATTAATATCTCCATCGCTGTGGCCTTCAGTCACCTGATTTTCTCCCGCATTGGGGACATTGTCGAAACCAGGCAGGCCGCCACTGGTGTTGGTGGAGGGCTGTTCAGGGGGAGGCGTCACATTGTTGTGATCCTGCGGTTCAGGGGTACCCTCGACCGGAGTCCCATCCGGCGTCTTGGTGGGGTCCTTCAGTTCATCCTCTGTATATTCCGGTTTGACCGGGTCCGGCTGAATGGTCTGCTCTGTGCCGGTAAAATCCGCGCCGTTTCCATCATCGGTGTTGGTACTGGCATCCGGGGTTTCCGGGTTAACGTTCACATCATCTCCCGGCTCCTGGTCATCCCCGGATTCTGCGGGAGGCGGGGTACTGCTGTCCGGGTCCACCACTACATCGCCCTGCTGGGAGCTGCTGGGCGGGAGCGGGTCATCGGTGACCTTGTCTTTGCTGAAGCTGCTCGCGATCACAGCGACCAGGATCGCACAGACCACAAGACATCCGGCCACGGTCAGCCATTTCTTGGTGTTGTTCTTCATCGTCTGGATTCCTCCTTTTTCTGTTGGTGATACTTTCTTGGGCCTGCCTGCACATAGCTCCAGGCGGTTAAAATAATTGGTATCCGATATCTTTTGCTTTCATTTTCCTATACCGCCCAGCCTTTGTCAACACGAACCCTACCACATGCATGGGAAGAAGTCTATTAGAACAATAGAAAACTTTTTGAAAACTGTGTTAAAACCGAGGGGTATAGCCAGCACTGACCTGCACTGTCATCCGCATGGGCGGGAGAAGCTCCCCGCCAAAGGACACCGGAACCTCCAGCTCAATCTCACAGTCCGCAAGAAAACGGTCGCCGGCGCTGTCGCCAGAGGCGAACGGCGCGTTGCGGATCTCCACGTCAAGGCCCCAGACCCGGAACTCCATATCTCCATCGTCTGTGTACTGGGTATGGTAGCCGCCCCGGTAGGTCAGCCCAAGAATATCGTCCAGCCGTCCATAGATGTCACCGTAGTCCAGAGATTCCTCAAAATCCCCGGAAAGCGGCTGGTAGGCGCCGGAGTAGCCCTCCCGGACTCCATGGTACACATCGTCATAGTTGTCGTTGACGGTGGAGATCACGGCCTCCTGTACCGCATCCCGGACACCCTGGGCCACGATGAGCAGGCGGAAATACTCGCTGATGCAGCACATCAGCATCACCAGCACCAGCACAATGGCAATGATCAGGGGAAAGGCCACGCCGCGCTGGTCTTTCAAAATCTGCCGGAGTCTGTTCATTTCCAGTACACCTCCGACTTTCCTGTGGCATCTGCCCACAGAGTGATGGGAAAACTGCCAAAGCCAGCAAAAAGGCCGAGGTCGATCTCATAGGTGAGAGTGACCGAAACCTCCTCGTTGAGCTGAATGTGGCCGGTATCGCTCCATTCAATCTCCGGGTCCAGGCCGGTCTGCTCCCGCAGGGCCTGTTCCCGGCGGTCAGTCTCCGATCCGACCCTGCCGGCGATTTCCGCCTCCCGCACCAGTTCAGTTGCAAAGGTATCGAGCTGCTGTTTGGCAATAAAGGCTGGGAGGACCTGCACTGCCAGCGCAATCACCAGCATGGCGCAGAGCACCAGGACGCACACATCGATGTATCCCTCTCCGCGTCGGGATCTCAAAATCTGTTTCAGCACATGGTCACCTCCATCCCGACATTACTTTGTTCCAATTCGGAATGATCACTGATGATATACCACGCTCCCTCATGGTAATTGCAGTTTGCGATTACCTGGGGGAGAAGTTCTTCCGCAGGCATCTCCCGGTCGTATCCTGGGCATCCCGGATGGCCGGACATGCTTTGTCCTGTCAGCAGTTCAGCCGCCTGTGCCACAGTCAGATCCACATATCCGCCAGGGGTCATCAGGTGAAATGCTTCCCCTGGATGAGCGGCGATAAAATCTTGAACGGTAAGTGGCTGCTTCTTCAACGAGTCTTGCATATAGTCCATTTGGCGCCTCCTCTCTTAAAACATCCCGTCCAGGGAGTGGATGATTTCATAGATGATGATGGCCAGATAGGTCACCAGGAAGCACATGAGCAGGACAAAGGAGAATACACGGATCTTAGGCGGGATCTTCATGGCCTTTGCCTTGAGCCGCTGGAGTTCCAACTGCTTCATATCGTGGCTGAGCATCTGAAAGTAGTGGACTCCGTTGTCGCCTCGCAGCACGCCGATGAGTCCGCGGACAATGTCCGAAAGGAGGGGCGAATTAAACCTGGCCTCAAAGCGGGTCAGCGCCGCCTCATAGGAGCCGGAACGCATATCCGCAGTGAGGACATCCAGTTCAGCGGAGAAAACAGGACCGGAGTTCTGCTTGTAATGCTCGATCATGCTCAACACATCCCGGCTGGCGGCCAGTTCTTGGGTGATGGTGGCCACGAACCGGGGCAGTTCCGCCTCAATCTCGTCCCTCTTGGCAGAGAGTTTTTCCTCCGCCCTGCGAATCTCTTTGAAATAAACCGCCACCGCCAGAAGAACAACTATCAGCGCCAACATTGGGAAAATCAACAGGCACGGAATCACCGCCAGTAGCACTACACCGGTCTTGACCATGGCAAAGGCGGTGTACTCCTCCGGTGTCATGTTCAGCCCAGCAGCGGCCAGCGTATTTTTCAGACGGCCCCGCTTATACTCATCCATATGGATGTGTGGGGCCAGCTTGATCGCCCAGCCCATGAGCAGGGCCTCCACACTGCGGGCCTGCTTCTTCTCCTGGCGGCCCACCGAGAGCATGGCACGCTGGGTGGCCAGACGGGGGAGTCTGAGCAGATCGGCCATCAAAAGAAACATACCCAGTGCAAGGAATATGCCAAATAAAAACAGAAGGAAAGTCATGGTTGTTTTGTTCACCTCCACATAAAAACAGAGCCGGTTAGATGTGTACCGGCTCTGCTTTTCTTCTTATGCTGTATTACAAGGCACTCTTTCTATGGCATTATTTCATCACATCTAACTCCGCAACAAATGACGGATCAAAGTCATCCCGCCAGTTTCGATAGTCAGGATACAGTCCCAAACCCTTTCGGATGAGTTCCCGGTTTTCCGGGGTGTCAATATAGATACCGTCCGGAATGCCGTCCATTCCATAGATGAGCCGGACCCCATCCTGCTCCGTTGCCTTTGCTGCTTCAAAATCTCCATCATAGAGCGCCATGTCATCGATGCGTTCTACATGGAGGGCCTCCGGAATATAGGAACCATGGTTGATCGTTGCGGTAATAAAATATCCCTTTTCCTGGTTACTGATGAGGATCACCTCCGATACTCAATGGGCTGGGTCAGCTTGATGACCGCTGCGGTGCTGATGAACATCACAGCGGCAATGGCTGCCAACAGCGCCTGCCCCAGCGGGGTGTGCATCAGAACATCGTACCAGTCCTGATTGAGCCAGTACAACAGCGGGATATTGCCGATGACCAGCACCTGCATGGTGATAAACTCCTTGCGGGGCTCAAACACCAGATTCTCCAGCTCACCGTTGACGATCCGCATATCGGAGAGTTTAGCCACGATGGGAGTCAGGATGGTCTTGAGCCCCCGGTCGTGTCGGCAGGTCAGCAGAGCGGCCACCCACTCCCGAAACACGGCGTTGTCGATCTTCGTCCCCATGTCCTGGAGGGCGGCGTCCACATCGGGGTCCACCAGCTTGATCCGGGTGAGAAACTCCACAAACACACTCCGGACGGGTGGGTTGAGATAGTCAATGTTTTCCTCCACTGCCGTCTGGATGTCCTCATTGCGGAGATAAGCTGTGGTGATGATAGAGAGGGCGGTTTCCAGTTCAGCGGCGATGTTCTTTTTGTAGTGATTTGCGGTCAGACGGATAAACCAAAACGGCACGAACATCATGCCCACCGCCAGCACCGGCACCAGGAAGAGGTTGCCCAGCGTCAGGGCGAAGGTGGCCCCTACCAGAAAAAGAAGCAGGGACAGGGCGCACATCATGGGAAACTTGGCGGCCCGGCCAGTCATCCGCAGAATGGTCTGTGTCTCCTCGATTTCCCGGCGCAGAAAGGATTTCTTTTTGCGCCGTGTACTCTCATTAACCTCCGACCGGATGCTTTTGGGCTTACTGGTGATTCTGCGGAACACCCCTTCAGTGAAGTCCATAGGGGAGATGCGTAAAAGGACAAAACAACCTGTGATCAGCCCTATACAGGCAATCAACTGGATCAGATTCATACAGATTCGCCTCCTTCCTTGCCGGTTTCAGGTTTGGCAGGCGGCTTGGACTGTGCGCTCCTGGTCTTCGGAGCGGGCGTTGCCTGTCCTGCCTTTGCCGGACTGGAGCCTGACTTACCCTTAGAGGGAGCGGACTTTTTGCCCACGAGTTGGGCCAGCACCTCCTGCGGCATACCATTGTCGATGAACCGCTTCTGCAGGCTTTCCGAGATGGGGTTGACCGCCTCGTGGCGGCCCTTAATACGGTATTTGCCGTCCTCCAACCGGTTTTCTTCGATTTTGAAGTGATAAAGGGTGTTGTACCGGCGCTCCCCAGTGGGCAGGATCTCACACTCCATGATCTCCATGATTTTACGGCTCTTATCCTCCAGCTGCTTGGCGAACACCACGATGGGGAATGCCTCGGTGACCAGATCCATGAGGGTATCGTCGGCCATCTCGTGCTTACGCTTGCAGAGGGTGACCATACGCCGCCATGTAGCCTGGGATGAGTTGGAATGAATGGTGGTCAACACGCCGTGGCCAGTACGGGCGGCCTCCTGTGCGGCATACGCCTCCGCAGACCGCATCTCGCCCACACAGATGATGTCGGGGTGGTACCGCAGGGCCATGTCCAGCAGCATATCCTGATCGATATTCTGCTTGGCGTTCTCGCTCTCACGGGTGATGGTGTGGATGACGCTGTTGCACACCCGGCCATCTTTCTCCCGCACCAGGTCCAGCTCACGGGAGCCGTTCTCGATGGTGAAAATACGCTTGTTGTCCGGGATGGTGGTCAGGAGCCAGCCTGCCACCGTAGTCTTGCCGGAGCCGGTAGCCCCGGCCACACAGACGGAAACGCCGTACCGCAGGCAGGCGGCCAGAAAGTCCAGCATGGGGCCGGTGGCCGTGCCGCCCTTCACGAAGTCCTCCTTCTGCATATTCTGCGGGTTGACGATACGGATGGAGGCGGTGACGCCCACATCCTCGTCCACCAGAGGGGTCTTGAGGACCGCGATGCGGATGTTTTTCGAGAGGTGACCCAGAACGGCGGGGCTGGCGTTGTCCAGCACCATGCCGCTGACATGGAGCATGCGGCGGATCACATTGACAGCGTGTTCGGGGCTGTCGAAGTGTTCCTCCAGCTTGACCGTTTCACCGTTGGCGTACAGCACCTCGATGTCCCGCCAGGAGTTCACATTGATCTCCTCGATGCCGGTCCCGAAGATGTACTTGGTGAGCAGACCGAACTCGGCCATCTCCGTGTAGAGAGCGTCCACCAGCTGGTCGCCGGAATAGCCTTTGACCGCGATGCGCCGGTCCTGCACATATTTGGTGATGTACCGTTTGATCTGGGCCTTGGCGTCTTCATCGCCGCCCTCGGTGATGAGGGCGGAATACTTGCCAGAGATATATTCCTGCACATCCTGCAGGACGGTGTTGAAGTCCTGCCCTTCATTCTCCGGGGAGAAGAAGAGAGAATGCGCCCGGTAGCCGCCTGCCGACTCTGTATTCAGGGACCGCCTGGGGAGATCCTCCGCCATATCCACGCTATCTGTGGGCTCAGGTTCAACCCCTGTCCCATCATCAGCTGGGGTGTGACGCAGCGGCTCATCCGCGGGCTGGGGTTCTCCAACGCCGGCTTCATGCTGATTCTGACCCATATTGCCGCTTACCGGGCAGTCCGGGCCGAAATAGAGGGGGAGTTCTTTCTTCCGCCCGTCCGGACCTGTCGTGATATGCGTCGCAGTGGGTTTCTCCGCAGACGCTTTGGGAGCGAACAGGGACTGACTTCGCTTCTCGCCTAACACCCAAACACCTCCCTGGCAATCTTCTCGATCTCCTTGCGGAATACCCGGCTGTCCTTCATGGATAGGTCCGCCAGCAGGTTGCCGGCCAGATACTGTCCCTCCAGTTCCGCCGAATGGGGCAGCGTGAAGGCCACTGTCCCCAGCGCCTGACTCATGTGATCCCCGGCCTGCTGGGGCTTTACATTGCTGGCGGTCTTGTACTGCTTGTCCGCGTCCCATTTGGCATCCCGCAGGAGGGGAAGTTGGCTGGACAGGTAGCTGATGCTCTTGAGGTCGGCGTTGGCCAGCCGCAGGACGGAATCTGCCTCCATGAGCGCCACAGCGGAGAGGATGTCGTTGGCGATGTAACTGCCGCAGTCAATGACCACATAGGGAGCGATCTCCCGCAGGCAGTCGATGAGCTCCCGCGCCTGCACCTCGTTGTAAGGCGGGTAGGTGTACTCATTCTCTCCCTTGAGCATCCCCAGCATGGTGAGGTAACCCAGGCGTTTGTGGGTGACCAGGTTGTTCTTGACCAGATTCTCCGACACATGGGCGGCGGCCAACACGCTCCCGAGGGAACGCTCGCACTCCAGATCTGCCGCCGGGCAGATACAGGGAAGCATTGGGGCTGTCATGTCGCAGAGAAGGAGGATCACATTCCGGCGCTTGTCGGCCAGATACTTGGCCAGCCGCACGGCCACGGTGGTCTTGCCGCTGCCGGGGCTGCCCCACACCGCCAGCACCCCGCCGCTCTGGTCCTCCTGCTCACAGGCGTCCTCCTGGCCACTTCCTCGGGAAAAAATACCCGCTTTCTTGAAGTTCAGCATCAGGCCACCTCCTCGGGTTTCGCGGGCGCCTCCGTTTCTGCGGTTTCGCTGGGATCAGCGGCAAGTTCGGACTCTGCGGGATTCTCCTGTGTCTCCTCCTCGGGATCAGGTTCCGGGGGATACAGCTCCAGAATGATTTCGTCCTGAGCGGTCAGAAACTTGTCGGCATTCTCCCGGTCGCCCCGGTAGACCAGCGCCAGATGGATGGTGCCTTCGGCCTCCAGCTCGGCCAGCACCTTGGCCTGCTCCGGAGATACCAGCAGGGTGACGGTATCGGGCAGTTCCTTGTCGTCCTCCTCGTCCACAGGCTCACCGGTGTTGGCGTCATAGCCGGAGGAGGCGGTGACGCTGATGATCTCCACATACTGCAGCTCAGCGGGGACAACAGTCTGCCCCTGCTGCTTGTAGTCCGGGGCGATCACCGACACGATATCGCCGCTCTGCAGCTTGCCGGAGAGTCCCTCCGCAAAACTTTTGATGGACACGGAGATGGCCTGCTGGCTCCCGTCCAGGCTGTACAGGTAGGCGTTTTCCGCTGCTGGGGCGTCTGAGAGTTTGGAAGGGATGATATAGTCGCCCACAGCCAGATCCGCAGTAGCGTATTTACCCACAGCGCTCTCTTTCTGCCGCAGGACATCCTCTGGGAGATTATAGCCGCCCACCTCCACGGTCTGGACCATGCTCTCGGTGATCTCATCCCCGACCCGGATGGGCTGAACCACACGCACAATTTCGGCCTTCTGGCTGACACTCTGGTTGAACAGCGGGGTCAGACCGAAGCAGATCAGCAGGGAGAGCAGGATGCAGATTACACCGACCACGGTGCGATTTTTCAAAAAACTCATACTGGCATTTCCTCCTTGATTTCATGTTGGGCCGGAAAGTCCGGGCATTACGCCCGGACCGATCTGGCCCTTCTGCTCCGCTTCAGCCGGGGCAGAAGAATGGCGGCCACCGTCAGGGGCAGGGTCACGCCAACGATGGTGAGCACAGTCTTTCTCGTTACATGGAACTTCTTCATAGCAGTCAACCTCCAAAACAGTATAGTGCGGCAAAGCCGATGGATAAAAACGGTCCCAGCGGCAGCGCCGCCCGTGTCATTGCGGGTAGCGGATGATGAATGAATTTTTGAAATAGCATGGCGGCACAGAAATACAGCACCGCCAGCAGCAGACCCAGCGCCATCCCCCAGATCCCCCGCCAAAAGCCCAGCACGAAGCCGGCCGCAGCAGTGAGTTTGATGTCGCCGCCGCCCATGCACTCCGGCCGGATCAAGGCGGCAATCAGCAAGGGCAGAGCCGCCAGCACTCCAAAAAACTGGGCGGGGCTGAAGGAGATCAGCCCCGCCGCAGCGGTTAAAAGGCAGAGAAAATCAGGAATCGTGCGCTCACGGCAGTCCACCGCGGAGGCGGCAGTCAGTGCCGTGAGGAACAAGAGTGCCCGCACCGGGTATCAGCCCTTGTAGTCAAACATTTCCTCTACACGCTCGGTCACGGTGGGCAGGACGGTGTCCCCGAACAGAGTGTAGAGGCCAGCCAGGAGCAGGGCGCCCAGCACCACGGCAATCAGGATCTTGATGGCGGTGTCGATGTAGCCCTCGCCGCGAGTGTTGCAGAGAGGGGCGGACAGGTGGGTACGGGCGCAGGTCATGGCGCAGTGGGCCTTGCAGGTCATGGTCTTCACGGTGTTGGACATCTTGTTGAACATCTTCTTCATAGAGAGTTCCTCCTCAAAATTTAAAATTGTTGATTGTTGTGTGGTCACTGGGTCACATACCCATCTTCTGAGCCTGCTGTGCCGTGGGGTCCGGCGCGGACTGGGGAGAGCGGTTCATCCCCTGCGTCAGTGCCTGCTGGTAGGCGGTCACGACAGCCGATTCCAGTTCGGCGCGTGCCTCCCGTGTGTACGGAAAACAGATGTCCTTGATTTCACCCTTGCTGTTGATCTGGCCGGGCATGGATACAAACAGCCCATTGCTGCCCTCCATGAGCTTGACGCCCCGGACGGCAAAACAGCCGTTGATGTTCAGCGATGCGGTGGCCCGGCAGGGACCGTCAAACTGGATAGAGTGGATACGGACATCATACTGCATGGGAAGGACGGGAGTATCCTGCTGGGAAACCTCTCCCTGGGGATTTTCACTTGTGGTCTGCGCTTTTGCCATGGTGTGTTCCTCCTTTTCTGAATATAAAAAATGAGCGGCCCTGCCGCTCTGGGGTCACAAGGTCATGTTCATGCCCGGTTCCTGCTCCGGGGTCTCCAACTGGACCGGAACGATGGATGTGCGGTCCACATAGTAGAACTCACTGCCGGAATCGTCGTAGAGCTCGATGAGGTCTGAGATGGCCAGCGGCTGTCCGTCGTTGCCCAGGGGCCTGCGGCAGAACACCTCCCAGATTCCATCCAGGCTGTTGGTGCTGACAGCGCCGTCAAACACCACCTGGTAACGGGCAAGATCCGGCCCACCATATTCGCCGCTCATACGGTCCAAGCCAATAAAGCGCATGGTGAGGGGAGCCGTTGGCCCGAGTTGCCAGATGCGGCAGGATTTCAGGGTTTGGCTGCTGTCCGCCGCATGGTATCCGCCGCTGGACAGGCGGTCATAGACGCCATCCGTCCACTGGACGGCCAGACCCTTTTTTGCCAGCCAGTCCTCCAACTCCTCACGGCGGAACATAGAGTCCGCCACCACTCCCTGTTCTGTCCTGTAGCCCACTGGATTTCCATAGTAGAGCAGACATCGGTTTTTCATTTCCACACTTCGCATGGCGGCACATCTCCTTTCTGCGGTTAAGTCATGTCCATCCCTCCCATACCCGCGTTCTGCCCTTGAAGCTGAAGCTCCTCCAGTTTCTCTCTGGCCCAGCCGGGGAGGAATTCCTCTTTCAGAACGCCGGTGAAATCTGTGCGGTTCCATCTGGTCTGCTCTCCATCGCCCAGGCAGGTACAGCGGATGGAACGGCCGATGGCATTGGGCCTGCATCCAAAGCCATCATGGACCAGCCAGAGCTGGTTCTGGGGCGTCCAGCAGGACTCCTTGAGGGTGTCTGGACTGAGCACCAACACCCGGCCCTCATAGTCCAGAGATTCATAGGAGTTGGGTTCGCAGTGCTCCGGCCCAAATAGTTCCAGCTTGCCGTATGCCTCCCTCACTTGACTGATAAATGCGTCCAGATACGCCAGGGCGGTGTCCACTTCAAAATAACGGTTATGGGCATCATCGGGTGGGACATAGACTTTCTTTTGCCATTCCTGGTTTTCCGCGCTGAGCTGCTCCTTGTAAGGCCCCAGCCTTTCTATCGTGTTGGCCAGGACGAAATTGGTCCGCTTGAAGCCCCACCGTTTCAGCACCATTTGGGATGCTTCCGGCTTTAATGCGCTGCGGCCGTCGCCATAGACGCGGATGACGGCTTCGATGTCCCGCGCACAGGATACATTGGCGTGGAAACTTGCATCCCAGAGCGCAGCTTCTCCAAGTCTGTGGGCCTCTGACTGTGAGCCGGGATAGAGGTAGATATCCTGTTCCATCTTGCCTCCTTTACGGCAGGCGCCATTTGCCCGCTGGGGGGATTGTCAGCGGGCTGATGCCCAGCTCATTGAGCAGGCAGCAAAGCTCCACCGAAAGCTCCCGCAGTTCCTCCGTTGAGGGGACGATGATGAGCGCTCCATCCGCGGCCAGAACCGCGACTTCTTCTCCCACGGGGATAGATGCCTCGGATAACAGTGCGGCGGGCAGATTGAGTTCCATACCGCTGCTGGTGTATCCGGTACACTCAGCGTCGTCACAGGCTCTGGTCACCAGGAGGCTGTTTGCGTCACAGTCGCAGATGTACTGGTTCGCTGGGGTGGTGATGGGAACTTCTTCCCCCGGCTCATAGCCCATTCCGCGCATGAAAAATGCAGGCAGGGTCAGAGACCCGTCTACACCGACCCGAACCGTTGTATGGATCTTACTCATCGCCGTGTTCCTCCTGCCCATTGCATGCGGTGCGTTCTCCGTAGATGAGATTCCCCACCATCAGCTGTTCCTCCAGCTCGCCCAGGCAGATTCCGGCTTCACCCAGCATCTCCAGCAGGTAGGGAGGCACATCCCGCAGGTCATGGTCATATCCGGCCTCGGCAATGGTGACGGTCTTTTCTTCGTCATCCACATAGACGCAGAGCTTGGCCCCGGCAGGGATGCCGGCTTCTTCCCGCAGGTAGTCTGGCAGTTCCAGCATGCCGTCCTCCAGATCATCGAATGGGCAGCCATCCTCGCAGTCATCACAGGTGCCACAGACTCTGGCCAGATGGACGGTGAGCTCCGTGGCCAGCCGGTGCAGGGCATCCATCGCCTGGATCAGTTCCATGGTGGTCATTTGCTTTTTCAGAATGACCACCGCGCTGTCCAGCGTGTGGATCTCGACCTTTTCTCCGCCCTCAAAGCCACTGATCTTGAACGCCCCGCCGGGAATCAAAAGAGTACCATTGTTTATCTGTTTGTTGAATTTCATCATCTTCTCCTTATTACATTGAAATTGTAGAACGGGCTGGATTGGATGCTCCCGGCCATTCCTGTCCTTGTTGGGTAGCCAGCCCGTCCCGGAAGGCTGTCAGATCTTCTCCTGTCGGCGTATAGCGCCTTGCTTCAAGGGCGGCCATCAGCGCATAGGTCTGGCCAACCTCGGACAGCAGTGCCCGAAGATCGTCCGCAACCATATCCGTCCCCATCCGGCGGAGCTGCGCAGTAAAGGTGATTCGGTAATGCGGCTGGCCGGGGATGCTGTCGATCCGCATATCCATTCCCAAGTTGGAATCGTGTTGCGGGCGGATATAGACCTGACCCACTACGCTGGGGCAGACCTGAAGGCGGCCCTGACTCATTTCCTCAATCAGCTGAGCCGCCTGCTGGAGCTTTTCCAGTTCAGAGAGCTGTTCATCCAATTGCCTCACCCCCGTTCCAGTCAAACAGCGTCATTTGAGAGGGAATCGCCCGGCTCCGCTCCCGCAGGTCATAGTTGGCGATAAGCAGTTCCGGGAACTGAGCCCCATTGTCGTACCTCTGCTTGATGTTGTTGATACGGGTGGTTTCCATGAGGTAGATGCCTGGCCTGTCGTACAGCCCGCGGACAAAGGCGTCGTCGTTGTAGGAGAGCAGGAATTTGCCCTCGATCCGCATCAGGGCGTCCCGCAGGCGGATGTGGTCGGCTTCGGTGAAACCGTCTTCACCAATGTTCTGGTAATACCCCTCGGTGGCATGGTAGGGCGGGTCGAGATAGAAAAAGCTCACTGGCCGGTCATATTGACGGAGCAGTTTTTCAAAGTCCTTGTTCTCAATAACCACCTTGGCAAGCCTCCGGTGGGCCTGCTCGATGAGCGGAAAGTTGCTCCGCATATCGTGGGGCTGGCTGCCAAAACTGGTCAGCCCGGAGGCGTAGCTGTAGCGGATGAGCTGATAGAACCATGCCGCCCGTTGGACATCGCTGGCGGGGCTGTCCCGCGCCAAGGCGGAGCGGATGCGGTCAAAGTCCTCCCGTGCGTTGAGTACATACCGCAGAGCCTCCATCAGCTCCTCCGGTTTGTCCCGCACACAGCGGTACAGGTTGACCAACAGGCCGTTGAAGTCATTGTAGACCTCAAAGTCGTTGCCGGGAGGCTTGTGGAACAGTACCCAGCCCCCGCCGCCGAACACCTCAATGTACCGCTCATAGTAGAGGGGGAACAGCCGGACGATCAACTCCCGCAGGGCTTTCTTGCCCCCAATCCAGGACATGAAACTGTTCAGGGCGTATCACCCCCATCCAGCGGCAGGCGGGTCTGTGCGGTATCCTCTCGCTCCAGAGTCCGATCCAGTCCCCGGATGGCGGCCGCGATTCCGCTGATCCGCCTGGTCAGATGGGCGATGGTGGCCCGCACCTCCTGGTCCGTGGCGGCATAGAAGTAGCCACTCCCGTTGCTGGCGATGGGGACGCCGTCCCGCCGCAGGGCATTGACCATGTGTCGAACCTGAATCCCTTTGATGCCGAAGGTCAGTTCCAACTCCCGACTGGTGGCGGCGTTGAGAGTTCCCATGTGGTACTGCTCCAGATATTCCGCCAGCCGTTCTTTCTCCATGAATGCCTCCTTTCCGGTCCTGTTTTCCGAAAAAGGGCATAAAAAAGAAGGGGCCGTTTTCCCCCTTCGGAAAACGGCCCCTTGTGTCATATTCTATATCCTGTTTTTACTTCATCGAATCACCCCCAGCTCCCGCAGCGGACAGATGCGGTTTTTGTGACTTGGCAATAGATCGGCTATATTGACAGAGCGGGACTGTGGTGCTCAGGCTGGCTATACTCATACCGGCGCTCTCCGCCGTTCCAGGCTACATAGCCGTGGTCGGTGGTCGAGAGGCCATATTGACCCATATTGGCCTCTGCGTAGGCAGCCCCGTCAAAGGCGTCTGTTATCAGTCTGCTGGGCGGGATCACGCCGTTTCGGACCGCAAGTTCCCGCCCGTATGCGGCCAAGTCCATGCCGCGGGGGAAGAACTCATAGTGCTGGAGATTCTGGGCGAGATCCAGAGCCAAATCCAGCCGGTGGCAGTCCTCCAGCTCCAGCACCGCCTGCCATTTGTCCAACCAGTGGGGTGCCCCCTGACCCTGTTCCGCCCAAACATAACCGAAGTCAATGGCATGGCGAACCAGTTCGCTGGCTGAGTCGTACTGGTCGAGAATACCCGTCAGCTGGGGCAGGCAGCAGTCCACCTCCAGTGCGATGCACTCGCTGAGGCTCTCTGCCTGCAGCGAGTCCAGCCCCAGCAGGAGTTCGTCCGGATGGTTTGAGTCGATATACTCGCCGGAATCCGGGAAGCCAACCCAAATCCCCTCCATATTGCTCCGGCTGGCCAGTTTAACTCGTATGGCATAGTCACCGGCGACCGGCTGGAGGGTGGGATCTTCCTCTACGAAGGGATCTGCCAGTTTGATGTTCCGCACATAGTGACCGTTACAAAAGGCTCCATTCTGCGACTGGTGGTAGGCGGTCCCCAAATGCTCCGCATTCAGGAATGGACGGGCGGCATCCGAGGAACACTCTATGCTCTCCATGACAAATTTTCCAAGCGCGGCCTCGTCTCCCGCGCCATAGAAGAGGTCGTAACAGTCCAGTTGGGACGCAATCCGCATCACATGGCCGATCTCTTGGGGCTTCTCCAACTCCATCGCCCCTTGGAACAGGATCTTTTCTTTCTCTGTCATATTGGAAAAGCGCCGCTCCAGCCAGTCATGCTCCGATTTTGTAACATAGAAGCCGTCCATCTTGTCAAAGAGGGCGGCGTTTTGATCTGACATCGCTCACATCATCTCCAGTCCTTGTCCTATTTCCTGTTCCGGCTGAAATACCGGGAGAGGCTGGCCGTCCTTTCTGCGGATCAGACCATACTCTGTGATAACCCCCAGCCGGTCATCCAGCATCTTCTGGCCGATCTGGGCCGCCTGCGGGGTCTGGAACAGCTCCTCTGGTAAAGCAGAATACTTCTCACGGAACATCACCTCCGCATAGCCCCAGGTCTGCGCTACCTCGGGACGGAGTTCGTACTGGTCAATCTCGCCCATCAACCGTGTGGCGTCCTGCAGACTGGGGTGGTCAACCACGGATAAAAGCGCCTTATACTTGACCATATCCGATTCGGGCCACTCCCGTTCTATTTGAGCCAACCGCTTGGCAAATTCGTCGGCCTGTTCAATGCCATCCTCATCGTCGATAGCGTTGTTGATAGCATCCCGCAGGAAGGGGATCAGGCAATCCACACAGCGGAATGCACATTCATCCACTGAGGCGGCATCTACTTTTTCCACCGCTCTCCATATACCGGCATCCGCTGCGGGAAGATTCAGCACTGCGGTTTTGTCGTTATCATAGCTTGGGTCATTGAAAAATCCCTTACGCACCTCCAGCACCACCGGAGCATCGGAGCGATGGAAGCAAGCCGTTTCATTGGACTGGCACACATAGATGTCCTTGATTTCTCCACCCAGTTCCGCATAGCCGAAGTCGGTGAACACGCCGCCATGATCCTCCTGATGCTGTTCTCCCAGCAGTTCCAGCAGTCTTTCCCGAAAGCCGCTGCCCTCCTCTGTGGTGTCAAGCAGAGCCATAGCCTCATTTGAGAGCATTTCATTTGCGTATAAAAACGCCCCCAGTTCTTCATGATTGGAAACTCGGGGCGCAAAACAGCAGATATCGGTATTGTAGGTCAGGTTAATCAATTGGTTCAGCGGAATGGGAGCGACGCGGTGATTCTGCTTGATTTTCAAAAGAGCATCCATCCCTTTTTTCTGATCCTCTGTCAGTGAGGCCAATCGCTGAGCAAACAGGTTTAGGTCGTATAGATTAGCATTCCACCCAATCATGGCATGCGTGAGGCCATTGTAATGGATGCAGGTTAGCTCATTTTTGCAGAAGCTACCGTCTTTGATTCTCGCCTTTTGGAGTGCGTCGCTGAACTCCGCAAAGGATGCTGGCATTTTCATTACCGTGGCCGTCTCATAAGATTTAGGTCCGCTGTTGCTGATCTCCACCTCGAAAATTGTCTTATCCAAGAGTAATCCCTCCCTGTGTAGACTCTTGCTCAGGAGCCTCGGGCGGTTCCATGTCTGAGTGAACTTCGTTCACAGTTTCCAATATGGATTCCAAGTCTCTTTTCCGAGAAATATTCGCAAAATCCACGGAGCGGCAGTATACTTCGCCATCCTTTCCCACAGAGCACTGTGTCTGCTCTTTGCCCCGCATCTTTTTCGATTTCACTGCCAGGCATCCGTCATCGGCAATTCGTGAGGAGAAGCCCTTTTCCTTTAACCGCTCCGACAATACCGAAAAAAACTGCCGCGTTCTCCCATCAAGATCCATTTTATACGCCTCTTTCTATAAACTCATTCCCTGCATCTCAATATCTTCTGCAGGAGCGGAAGGGGCCTCATAGAGTGTGCTTCGGCCATAAGCGATGCGGATGATATCCTCTGCGGAGTAGTCGGAGCCAGCGCCAAAAAGATGCCTGAACTGCAGGCGGTCTGACGGAGCAATGTACCATGTGGAATACTGAGACTTCAGCCCTTTCAGGGATTCAGCCGATGTTTTGAAGGTCAGTTCCACTCCGTCCTTCTGTACCGTGACATTGACCGTCTTTGCGCCACTTTTTTGGAGGGCATCTGTAATCGCCCGCATCCGATAGACCGGTGCATCGCTGTCCTGGCTGAGCATCTGATACTCTGCCAGCAACGCATCCTTCTTTAGAAACTGCGCCAGAAATTCCTCCTGGTTGTCCCGCATGTACTGTTCCGCAGTTGTTTTTATATAATCCTCCGGGGATTTGAGGTAGGAGAGCAGGGTGTCTTCTGTCAAGGATGTATAATACTCACTGTGAAACTGTACATCGGGTTTCTCCCCAGAAAAAACGAGGGAAGCTGCCTCCCGCCCTGCCTCGGTTCCCTTGTAATACCGGTATGAATTGATATTCCTCTCACTGGTGAGTTCCCTGACAGAGAGGCGGCTTCGGTCATTGGAAATGGCCGCCTCAACATAGCGGTCGACCTCCTGAGCGATGCGCTTCCCAAACGCCGTAGAATCCTGGCATTCTTCTTCCGTCAGTCCGGAGACAAAGTCGGGAAGGGGGTCATCCAGAAGATGGAGCGCTTGGTGTTGCCGGTCGTACAGGCCGCAGAACTCCAAACGGTCGCTCCAGCTGATCCTCTCTCCATAAAATGTTTCGCATCCAAAGAGGTAATCAATCTCTGGCGTTGCGGGAACTTTCACTACTGAGCCCAAATGCTTGCCCTTTTGCAGAACTAAAACCGGCGCAGCGGCATTTTCCAGCCACTCTTGAAACTCCTGCCGGGGGAGTGGAGCCTGCCTTTGCTGTGACATTATAAAATCCTCCTATTTTACTGTTTCTGCTCAAAGTTTGCACAACTTGTCTGTCCCGAGTACGATTCTTCATAGCGTTTGGGGTCAGCACCGGGTACATCCCACCCAGCCATACTGCCCACTTCCATAGCTTGCCGCTGGATGGGGGTGACGCCCAGGTTTTCATTCAGTTCGTCCGCCAGTTCCACATTCCGTTCTTTGTCGCCGGTATCCCAGTCGGAAGGGTAGTAGCCAGTTTCACCCCGTTTGATGCAGATGAGCTGTCCGGTGGTCCGCAGGGTGGAGAAGCACAGTTCCGGCAACCCCTCGGCCACCTTGGGGGCAAACCGTTCCTGTTCGGTCTGGATGCTCCAATCATCAGGCTGCCACAGATGGACATACAGCTCGCCGCCGTCCACCTCGATGGGGCGCTGCTCGAAGCCTTCGCCCCATCCGTCAGAGGCTTGTCCACCCAGGTACTCTTTTAAGATGGTAAGCTCTTCCGGAGTCAGCTCTCCGGCCACCCGGCACTCCGCTACGCCCCAGAGCTGGCGATCCCTGACCTCAACAGTAAACACCGCCGAGCGGACCTTGTGATCTACGCTGTCGTCCTCACCGTACCAGTGCATGAGGCCGCTCTCGCTTTCCTCTGGTACCCGGTTTTTTACCAGAGCGGACAGAATTTGTCCCTCATAATCCATGAGGGTGCGGCCATCCCACTCCTCACCGTCCTCTGACATATCCCCCCACTCGTCCCGTCTATAGAAGTCCGCTGTGAGCGGCATATACAATTTGAATGTCTGAGGCTCTGGCAGATAGACCGAGAATCGGTCTTCTCCCAGCACCAGAGCCAGGGTACATCCATTGTCCCACTTTACATGGAATTGCCCGGCATCGTCGATATAATCCAGTTTCCCGGTACTGCCGGGGGAAATAGGCCGGGGATTACCGCCTATCTCTGTGAGTTGGATGCGGGAATCCTTGGGGAACTGCTGCCGCAAGAAGTCCAGCCACTCTCTCGGTACGCTTTGCATTTACATCTCTCCCATTCTAATTCCAATATCCGGCTGATTTAATTGTTGATAGAGCCGTTCCATCGCCTCCGCCACCACGAGGTCCGACCGGAAGCTTTCCAGTTTTTCGTGATCCGTAAAGAATTGCTGTTCACCGCTCTGGAAATGAACAAAGTCCACTGTGGCGATACCGTCCTTAGTAACGCCCAGCCGTTTCTCACTGGCATTGCTGTCCTGGTAGATTTGGATCGCTTCCTCCAGAGTCAGATCTTGCCTGATTACCTCCTGCGGGGTATTGGTGTCCGTCATGACAAACCAAGCATAGGTGTGGGGAATGCTGGGATCTGCGGCTTTCCTAAGAGCCTGCTTCCCAGTTTCAGTCAGTCCATAGTTGCAGGTACGGCGTGAATTGTCCTCACCGGCAAAATCCAACAGGATATCGTCTACCGCTTTCTTGACCTCCGGATCGTCTGTCAGCGTTTCAAAGCGGAAGCCGGTTGTGCTGCGGAAGGGCAGTTCCTCCCGGATGGCCTGAAGCAACGCCGTGGAATCCGTGAACTCCTGCTGTTCGCCGCTGGCGAAGGTTACCCGACCCACCACAGGGTGTTCCTGTCGGTACATCTCCTGCTGGCAAAGATCATAACAATAGAGGTACCCCTGATACTCGCCGGGGAAGGGAGTACAGCGTAGGCAGAAACGGTAATTTTCTGTTTCCGCAATATAGCCATAACTTCTGCGGTCCTCTGTGATGGAGCCGCCATGCTGCCAGCAGTAGGCGTCCATGGCCCCCAGATTCTTCAGGAGTCCAGTCTGACGCAGGTCGTCCACAAATCGCTGCAGCACCTCTTTGAACTCCGGGGTGTTGAACCTATCCTCGTTATGGGGCCACCAGGTGTGCCAGAACTCCTTCTCACCATGGCCGAAATCCATGCGGAGGTGGCCTACAGTACCCAGTGCCTCGTCCAGCTTTTCTTCGGAATAGAACAGCCCCGCCTCATCCAGGGAGGCGGGGCGCAGTACAAACTCACGATTATCCTGGGGGTAGGCCAGATCATGCTCCTCGCAAAACTGCTCCAGCGTTAGTTCTTCTCCCAGCAGATAAAATGTGCCGTTGACCCGGCGCGAAGCAGTACCTTCATGCTTTAAAGGGATTGGAGAAAGTACGGTTCCTGCATGATAGTCAGCGGCATGATCCACCAGAGTGGTTTGAGTGCTGGGAGATTTATGTGTCCCCCGCAGGTCATAGCAGTACCACCCATCGGGAATGATATCCCGCTGAATCAGCCAGTTGGTGAACAGCACGGGTTTTCCAAGCAACTCTGCGTGTTGCATGGAGTCTGTCCAGATGTTAATGCTCATTTAATCCCTCCCATATTCACAGTGTTTTCCCACTCGTGCTGGTTCCACAGCGTATCCTGTATCTGCGTACAGGGATTAATGCATCTGCAGCCACTCTTGTACTTCAGGGAACGGATCACTGAGCTTTCGGAGCAGACCAAATTCGGTCCTTCTCACGCCATCCTCCCGCATATAAAAGTTGCCCATTGCTTCAAAATCCGTAAAGCCATCGAGGGTAGAGATCAGCTCCTCGTCCGCCCCGATCCGCTCCAGCACCTGCTTGCCGTATTCCTCCGGATCGTCCGGTACACGCTCGTAGTCATCCAGTTCGATGGAAAACCTCAAAGCCTCCTGGAGCGTTGCCGGCCGTTCCACCTCGAGGACAGAGAGGTACTTCAGCAATGCGCCATCCTCCTGATCCATTATCCGGATATTTTCCGCCAACTCGTCCAATTGCTCCAGTCTCAGATCCATCCCCTGCAGAGGAAGATATTCCCCCAGATAGGGCCGCAGGGCCTCCGCCCGAACGAGTTTCGCCATATTGAGGCTGTCCACTCCCAGAAGCTGTCTGGCGCTCTCCAATTGCTCAAAGGTCGCAGGCAGAATGATCTGCGCCGTTTCGCTCTGTACACGCACAGGGTAGGGGTTTTCCAGCCATATCCGAAAAACGCCGTCCAATCTCTCGTTCTCCAAAAGTTCAGGTGTCTTTTTCTGCACATAATTGCCGCTGGAATATGCTCCTCCATGCTTTTCCCGGTATTCAGCCCCCACACTGGCATAATTGATATAGGGCTTGAAGCGATCCGGAAATGGTGTGATCCCTTTGTTCACAAGGTAGATGCCCAATTCTGAATCAGACGACACATTGTTGACGAGCATATACTCATCCAGCCTGTCCGCCACAGTAAGGGCCCCCTCCAAGTTCCAGACACGCTCCGCATCCAATGCCCCGGAAAAGATGGCGACTTTCGCCGGAGAAAGTGCCTCTGTGCGTTCCGCCAGTTTTTGTAGTTTTTGAAACTGCTCCAAATCTTCTACATCCACATTGTACAGGCATCGGTAAAGGACCGGTACATTGCTACTCACATCCAGGATGGCGGTGGCTGTGGTATCGAGGCTGATTCTGTCCAGGGAGGCAAATGCCTCCCCAATCTCAGCGGGACTGGCGGGCAGTTGCAGACGGACAGTTTCTTTTCCTTTTCCCCGGCTCAGAGTCAACAGAATCATCGTTACATTCCTCCCATCTGAAATTCCTGTTCCCGCTGGTGCTGCTCTGCCGGACCGCCGGCCATCAGCTCCCCCAATGTCAATGTGCCACAGTAGGCCACATATCCTTTCTCCGTGAAGGCTCCTGTTTCCTTCTCCATACGGAGTTTGCCGTAACGCTCAAAATCATAGAACTCCTCCAGATTGGGGTCATATTCATAATGGCCGGAGTCCTGGATCATGTATCTGCCATATTCGGCGGGAGTGCGGACTTTGGGTGCAAACTCAAACAGCTCCAGATTTTTGGCCAGTTCGCGTATCTCGCCGGCACACTCCGGCTTGGCCATCTCCATGACCGCCGTCAACTTTTTCTGTTCCAAATCAGACAGTGCAGCGATGGCCGTCGCCATATCATTCAGCGCGAATAGATCCTCCCGTTGTCCCTCCAGGACCTCCTCCACCTCGGATGGAAGCAGACTGTCCTCATACCAGATGCGGGCATCGTGGATGTTAACGCCTGAGCGTGCAATTCCACGCTGGAGCTGTTGCTCGGAGCAGGGCAGGAGCAGCCAAGTGATTTGATCTGTATTTTCCGGCTCCTGCCGGGAGGAAAGCCCTACCGCCAATAAATCCTGCTGGTAATGATAACAGGGGAAGTGGCGGCCGTCATAAAGCGACTCCAGTTTCATCCCATTGTCATAGACCACGCCGTAGGGGGTGATGCTTCCCTCGGTATGATTGAGGATCAGATCCAGGGCGAACTTTCGGCTATCCAGCCGCTCAAGTTCCTCGGTTCTGCAGCCCCCACCCTGCATCGTCATGTAGTGCTGCCGCCCAATGGCGTCCAGGTCGGAGAAATCTGTGATGACCGTGGCCTGCTGGCAGCAGAAGGTCAGGTTGATAAAATCTTTTATATTGGAGACGCCCAATTTGCAGGCCATCCCCTGGAACTGAGCGGCCTCACCGTTATCAAAACTGTCCAGCCGCTTGGCCAGGTAGTCCAGTTCATCGAGGTTAAGATTTGTTTTCTCCAGACGCTTTAAGATGGAATAGCTGCTTTCAAGCTCGTCCACATGGCAGTCCTGGAGTATGGGATCTCCAATTTCCATGTTTTTCAGGGCTTCCACCATGTCATCGTAGGCATCCTGTGGAATGGGAAAAGGTATGGTGAACTGCCCATATTCCGGATGCTGGGCGTTGCTCAAAACTGCTTTGATCACATAGCTCATGTCCTCTCCTCCGTGTCCATGACTGATTTACCATACCGGGCAATTAGAGTCGCATAAAGGATATTGAGGAAATCCTGATCGTCTATCAGGCTCCTGCTTGCCAGTTCACCGGCGTCCATGGGGAATTTTCGCTCATACAGCCGTTTGGCGGAATAAAAGATGGGATAGTCCCGAACCGCCAAGCCCCTGCAGGAAATGCAGTGAAAGTCAATATATCCGCTGGCAAGTGCCGGAACCACCGTCTTCCAAAGTGATTCCCTTGAGGCCAAAAGGTAGAGGGCTGCCCAGTAGACAGGAGGAATATCTTCCTGTGGCCGGTTCGCCGCCTTTTGGCAATACGGACGGATCTTGTGCAGGATGGCCTGATCCGGGCCATCCCAATGCGTCACGGATCTAATTCTTTGGTACAGCCGCAAACGGAGGTGCCTGCCCAAGCACTCCAGAACCAGATCATGGTATTCCAGAGCGCCGGAGGCCAGCCTCTCTGCAATATAAGGGCAGATGGGAATCTGGCAGGATTTGCGGCGATAGTGCAGGCAATATTGGCAGTCTACATCCTCTGGCTTGTAATGGAAGTTGCTGAAGCTTATCCCACCGCCGCGACGCTGGAAACCGGGGACGCTCATCATCATGCGCTCCAAACTGGCTTGGGGGGTATCTTGGGCGAAATATTTTGTCATGGCTGTCTCCCTCTTTCTGAGCATAAAAAAACAGGGGCCGCATCTCTACACATACAGTGCAGATGTGGCCCCTGTTCTTCCAATTTCACATATCCATTTGTGGTTCCTGCTTTTGTCCCTGCTCCAGCCTGTCCGCCAAGTCTGGGACAGTGTATTCGATCTTTGTCCTTGCAGTCTGCAAGGCTTTGAGCTGGCCATCTTCCAACTCCGGACCTTCATCCAGCAGGTAGTCTGTGGCCCGGTAGAGTTCAGTTAGTTCCTCCGGTGAGAAAAGCTGGGTCTTGGAGATCAGCCCGGAGCGGACGGCAAAATCCTGCTTGGCCCCGCAAAAATCTTCATCATAATAATGTCCGCAGCTCACACCGGTTCTGTTATAGTCCCAGATCCAAGTGACAAACTGATAGCCCCTGCCATTTTCCAACTCCCGGCCAGCCAGCACTGCGCCGCCAAAATCCGCCAGCAGATGGAATTTTTCGTTCAGACCGCTGATATGAAGGGTGGGCGCAGTTTGAACCGCCTCAACATAAGTGTACACTTCATCTGCGGTCTGTGCGACTCTGTGGTACAATTCACTGGCCTCCGGATTATTGCTTCCGGCAGGAAAAAGGAACACATCGTTTCCTGGAGAAACAAAGAGGACAGGCTGACCATGGAGGAAAATCTCCAGCCGCCTATCCTCTACATTGGATGATTCAACTCCGCCTTCTCTCAGGCGCCGGGAAAGTTCTTCAAAAAATTTTTTCAATGGTTAAACCTCATTTCTTTTTTATCTGTTGGGACGACAACAAAAAAGCGGAGATTCTATCATCGAATCTCCGCTTCAATAACTATATTGGTTTTTCTCCGGGGGAAAGGGAATCAGGTGTCCGTCCTCTTTGTGTTTTCGTATGGATAGAACAATGACTCACACATTTGGTCTGTGTGAGTCATTGTTTTTGGTGGAGATAAGCGGGATCGAACCGCTGACCTCTTGAATGCCATTCAAGCGCTCTCCCAGCTGAGCTATACCCCCATGTTTCCAGAAACCCTTGATTTTGCTGGATTTCTGAGCTATTCAATTTTTTGACTTTGCTCTCCGTTGCGGGGGAGCACACCCGGTTGCTTGCGCTCCCAGCTGAGCTATACCCCCAGATAGAAGAGAGTGATTATTAAATTTTTTGTTCCCAACATGAGGGGTGTGTAACCGCTTCAACTGGGCTCCCAGCTGAGCTATACCCCCATGTTCAATTTTTGCTGTTTTGCTGACCGACCGAACGAATTGTATTCTAGCAGAGTATTACCCATTTGTCAACTACTTTTTTGTTTTTTTGCCAATAGAGCGAGAGTTCTTTGTAATTTGGGAGTTGAGCGCTATAGTGGACTATTATAAGCAGGCATAATCAAAAATAAATATCGTTTTGCTGGAGTCTCTAAGAGTGCCGTTCCAATTTTTAGCCCTTGGGAGATGCAGGGCACATATTTTAGACTTGTTCAAAAGAGGGGGGCGGTTCAGGTTGCGTGCGTCAAAAAGATAGATGCTATTATTAATTGCAAACATAGTACGAAGTATTCAATTTGCGTGATGCTCTCACTTTTACACGCCGTCCACACAGCTTACCTAAATGAATTTGTAAAAAAGCGAAAAAAGTAGTTGACAAATGGGTAATACTCTGCTAAAATACAATTCGTTCGGTCAGCAAAACAGCAAAAATTGAACATGGGGGTATAGCTCAGCTGGGAGAGCGCTTGAATGGCATTCAAGAGGTCAGCGGTTCGATCCCGCTTATCTCCACCAAAAAGAGGCAGAAACCAATTGGTTTCTGCCTCTTTTTTGCTAACGGTGTCGGAAATTTGAGTGATATGTGGTATACTAAACCAAAGGGGGGCGCATGGGAGAGGCACTTCAAAAGAAGCCGAGTCAGGAGGGGCGTTTTTTGTTTAACTGTCATGACCGCGGAATGAAGGCCTATCTGGACCGGCGGTGGAATACGTGGGGGGCCGCCCGGTTGGCGGAGAGAGTATGAAGAAAGAGCCGGAGTGATGGAAGAAAAGCGGACACCCCCGGAGTTGGCCCGGGCGATGATGGAGCTGTTAGGCTGTCCTTGTACCTATTTCGCACCCATGTGGGATGACGATCCCCTGCTGGAATGCCTGCAGATGAACCTGGAGCCGGAGGGGGGAGTACATGGCATCACGCCGGAGCAGGCGGCGGCGCGGTACTGGCACGAGCGGCATGGAGCGGTACCCTGCGCCGTCACCCACGACGCGCTGGAGTGCCAATTACCCCGCCCGATGGCCCTGACGCTGGAGCAATAGGGCTTTTGCCCGGACATTGTGGATCAGGGCGTGGAGCAGATCGGCATCCTGGCGGACGGCCTGGCAAAGTCGGAGCTCTGGTACTTTTGGTGGAATTAAACCGGGGGAGGACTATGGAAAAAGAGTTTATCAATCTGACGCCGGAAAACCTGGACGGGGAGCACCTGTGCTGCATCATCCGCAGCAGGAAGCCCCATCCGGGGGTGGAGGCCAAGCGCCGCTGGCTTGCCGGGCGGCTGGAGGAGGGGCATGTCTTCCGAAAGCTGGACGAGAAGGGGGCGGTATTTGTGGAGTATGCCCCGCTGGAGACCGCCTGGGTCCCCGTGACGGGGGACAACTACCTGTACTTGTACTGCCTGTGGGCAGCGGGGGCGTACAAGGGAAAGGGCTGCGGGCGGGCGCTGATGGAGTACTGCCTGGCGGACGCCGGAGCGAAGGGGAAGTCGGGCGTCTGCATGCTGGGCGCCCAGAAGCAGAAGGCCTGGCTCTCCGACCAAAGCTTTGCGAAAAAATACGGCTTTCAGGTGGTGGACACCGCCGCCGGAGGGTATGAGCTGCTGGCCCTCTCCTTTGACGGCACCGCGCCCCGGTTCACGGATGCCGCCCGGCGGGGGACGATCCCGGAGCAGGAGCTGACCATCTATTACGGCATGCAGTGCCCCTACATTCACGCCAGTCTGGAGCAGGTGAAGCGCTTCTGCGGGGAGAGGGGCGCGCCGGTGACCCTGATCCCGGTGGACAGCCTGCAGAGGGCCAAGGAGTTGCCCGGCGTGTTCAACAACTGGGCGGTGTTCTACCGGGGGCGGCTTGAGACGGTCAACCTGCTGGATGAGGCGGGCCTCAAGCGGCTTCTCTCAAAATGAATTTTATTCATTGACTTTTGTTCAATCGAGTGCTATACTGCGGATGAGGTGATGGGATGGCGCGGATATCAAAGCCGCCGGAGGTACGGCGGCAGGAGATCCTGGACACGGCCATGGAGCTGTTTGCGGAAAAGGGGTATGAGGACACCTCCATGGCGGACATCGCCAGGCGGATGGGGGTGGTGCAGGGGCTGTGCTACCGCTATTTTGACTCCAAGCGGGTGCTGTTCCGGGAGGCCATGGAGCAGTATGTTCGGGAGTGCTGTGCCGCCGGGCTGCCCATCATCCACGACCGGAGCCGCACGATCCGGCAGCGGCTGGACGACATGGCGGCGCTGACGCTGGAGACCGAGCAGAACGCCCGTTACCACGTCTTTTACCACCGGCCAGAGAACCAGAGCATCCATGAGGAGCTGAACTGGCGCATCTGCGCCTATCTGACGCCCCATGTGGCGGAGGAGCTGGAGGACGCCTGTCAACGGGGGGAGCTGCGCCTGGAGCATCCGGCCCTGGCGGCCAGCTATCTGCTCCACGGGCAGATCGGCCTGCTGGGGGAACACACGGTGCCCCTGGAGGAGCGGGTGGCGCTCCTCCGGCGCTATGCCGACCGGATTCTGGAGCCGGAATACTGAACAACGCCTCCGAAGCGCGGGGACGCGCGTCGGAGGCAAAAAATTCCCATTCGAATGAACAAAATTCAATGAATAAAATTCAGTAAGGAGAATGTGCGATGAACGACTGTAAAACGCGCTCTGGCCGGGCCTTTGACCGGCAGGCCTGGACCTATGACACCGCCCGCTTCGGCAGCCATGCCCGTGGGCTGTACCCGGTGTTGCTGGAGCAGCTTGCCCAGATTCCCCACGGCTCGGTTTTGGACGTGGGCTGCGGCACGGGAGAGCTGCTGCGGGAGGTGGGGCTCCGGTTTCCGGAGACCACCCGGACAGGGCTGGATCTGTCGGCCAATATGCTGGCGGTGGCCCGGGAAAAGCTGGGCGGCGCGGTGGAGCTGGTGCAGGGGGACGCCGAGCGCCTGCCCTTTGCCAACAGGCGGTTTGAGGTGCTGCTGTGCAACGACTCTTTCCACCACTATCCCAACCCGGGCGCGGCGGCGGCGGAGTTTGCCCGGGTGCTCCAGCCCGGCGGCGTGCTCCTGCTGGGAGACTGCACGGCCCCGGCGGGGCTGAGGGGGGTGGCCAACCTGTTCCTCCCCCTGTCCGGCGAGGGGGACGTGCGCCTCTACAGCGGGGCGGAGCTGGCCGCCCTGCTGGAACCCCACTTCCATGGCGTGGAGTTCCGGCGGGTGGGGCGCTCCAGCCTGCTGGTCTGGGGGGTTCGATAAAATAAAAAGCACAGGCCCGCCGCATATGCGGCGGGCCTGTGCCGGTTATTCGTCAATGGCGAAGTGATAGAGGCTGTCATAGTCCATGGCCACGGCGATGTCCACGGTGCCCCGCACCTGGTTGTAGAGGCAGGACCACTGGGTGGAGCTGTCCTTGCCGGGCTGGGGCTGCTGGCTGACCGCCTGGAGCAGGGCCATGCCCTCCTCCTCGGTGAGCACGCCGCCGCTGGCCTCCATGGTCTCCTCCAGGACGGCGAAGCGATCCTGGCCCCGGCCGAAGTCCCAGTCGCCCTCGGTGAGCAGAAAGTTGGTGGCCCGGGGACTCTCCACCACGTTCATCTCGTCGCCAATGTACTCCACCACCACGGCGCGGCCGGCGGCGTCAGCGATCTGAAAGTGGTAGCAGGAGTTGGCGGAGGCGTGCATGTCGTACTGGCTCAGCAGTGCCAGCGCCTCATCCACGGTGGCCGCCCGATCCAGCAGCAGGCGGATGGCGGTGGTGGTGGTGATGTCGGGCTTGTCGGTCTGCTGGTCGGTGGGCTCGGTGTCGATGAGCAGCACTCCCACCGCCAGGCCCTTCTCGTTCAGGCCGTCCAGAGGGACATAGGGGGCGGCCAGGGTGAGCAGGCTGTCCAGCAGGCTGGTGGGCAGCTTGCCCTCCCCAAAGCCGATGTAGGACAGGTTGACCATGGAGATGGAGCGGTAGCCGTCCTCCGGGGCGGTGCGGACAAAGAGGGCGGGGGAGTAGTACATGTCAAAGTTGCGGCCGAAGATGGCGTCGCCCTCCGGGGTCTCGGCGGCAAAGGTGGAGCAGCCCAGATCCGGGATGTCGAAGTGCAGGGGGAGACCCTTGAGCAGCTTCTGCATCAGGAAGTCCAGCAGCTCGTTGTCGTTGGAGGCACCGCCCTGGGCCAGAAAGTCGTCCAGGCCGTAGTCTCCCAGATAGGTCATGGTGAACAGGTCGGTGTCGTCCACCCGCTCAATGGTGTTCAGGGTGCGCAGCTCGGCTTGGAACAGGGCCAGCAGCACCAGTACGGCGGCGAGAATCACCGCCGCCAGGGCGAGCAGGGCCCGCCGAATGTATTTCCCGGCGCGGCCGGGGCGCTTGGTCGTGGTCTCGTGCATGGTTGAGCTCCTTTTCTGATGTAGGCTTGTTTGACGCTCAAATGATTTGATAGCCAAACGAATTACCATGATAAACAGAGGCGGCCAAACTGTCAAGAGAAATTTGGAAAAAGGGGTTGACATATTAGAATATTTGAATATAATAATATTAGAAACTGACGATGAGGTGAGCGATATGAGCGATCCCACCGCCCTCTATGAGGAGAAGGCGGAGCTGCTGAAGGCCCTGGCCCACCCGCTCCGGCTGCGGATCGTCCGCGGGCTGCTGAAGTGCGGCTGCCGCAACGTGGGCTGCATGGAGGCCAACACCGGCCAGTCCCAGTCCTGCATCTCCCAGCACCTGATGCGCCTCAAGGCCGCCGGGGTGGTCAAGGCCGCCCGGTCGGGCAACGAGGTATACTATGAAATTGCCAACCCGGAGGTGGCGGCGGTGCTCTCCGCCCTCTTCGGCGACCGGGAGGAGGAATACCAGTGTACGATATCGCGGTGATCGGCGGCGGCCCAGCGGGCCTGTCCGCCGCCATCCAGGCCAGGGCGCGCAACAAGTCGGTACTGGTGGTCAGCGGGGACGACCGGGACAATCCCCTCTACAAGACCAGCCGCATCGACAACTATCTGGGTTTTTACAATGTGACCGGTCCCGAACTGCTGGAGCGCTTCCGCACCCACGCCGGACAGATGGGGGTGGAGCGGCGGGACGGCCGGGTGCTGAATCTCCTGGCCGTGGGCGGCGCATACTATCTGAGCATCGGCAGCGAGGTGGAGCAGGCCCGCGCCGTGGTGCTGGCCACCGGCGTGGTGCGGGCGAAGAAGTACCCGGGCGAGGCGGAGCGGCTGGGCGCGGGAGTGAGCTACTGCGCTACCTGCGACGGGATGCTCTACCGGGGCAGGGAGATCGCAGTGGTGGGCAAAACCGCCGACGCTCCCCACGAGGCCAACTACCTGCGTGAGCTGGGATGCAGGGTCACCTACGTCAGCGACCGGCCGCCGGAGGGCCTGCACTCCGATATTCCCTTCGTGAAGGCCGTCCGGCTGGAGGTGCTGGGGGAGAAGAAGGTGGAGGCCCTGCGGGCCGACAGCGTGACCCTCCCCTGCGAGGGTGTGTTCATTCTCCGCCCCTCTATGGCCCCCGCCGACCTGCTCCCCGGCCTGGCGCTGGAGGGCGGTTACATCAAAACCGACCGGAACATGGCCACCAACCTCCCAGGCGTGTTCGCCGCGGGGGACTGTACCGGCCTGCCCCTCCAGGTGTCCAAGGCCGTGGGGGAGGGCCAGGTGGCGGGCCACCGGGCATCAGAATACGTAGACACACTCTAATTCATCATAAGGCGATACAGAGAAAGGACGGAACAAATTATGGCACTCATTCATCTGACCAACGAGGCGTTCGACAAGGCCACCGCCAGCGGGCTGGCGATGGTGGACTTCTGGGCCACCTGGTGCGGCCCCTGCAAAATGCTCTCTCCGGTGATCGACGGCTTGGCCGACCGCTACGAGGGCAAGGTGCTGGTGGGCAAGGTCAACACCGACGAGCAGCCGGAGCTGGCCATCCGCTTCGGCGTCATGAGCATCCCCACCGTGATTTTCCTCAAGGACGGCAAGGAGATTGACCGCAAGGTGGGCGTGATGCCCGAGGCCAGCTACACCGCAGTGCTGGACGCCAACCTGTAAAACAGAAACGCGGGGGGG